>JAFXJW010000071.1 GCA_017532045.1 Clostridia bacterium
ACGCTCCTGCCGATGCTGTCGAGGCCGTCTGTTGCGAGGCTCCCGCCGCTCCCACCAACTCCTCTCACCTCCCCGTGGGCTACACCGACGATATCTTCGCCGCTCTGGACATTCAGGACGAGCTGCAGACCCTCTACACCTCGGGTACCGTCTTCCACGCCTTCCTGGGCGAGAAGCTGCCCACCTGGAAGAGCGCCGCTACCCTCATCCGCACCATTGCCGAGAACTACAAGCTGCCCTACTACACCCTCTCCCCCACCTACAGCGTGTGCAAGACCCACGGCTACATCGTGGGCGAGCAGTACACCTGCCCCGAGTGCGGCGAGAAGACCGAGGTCTACAGCCGTATTACCGGCTACTACCGTCCCGTTCAGAACTGGAACGACGGTAAGTCTGCCGAGTTCAAGGCCCGTAAGGTCTACGCCCCCGAGAAGCTGACGAACAAGCAGCCCCTCACCGAGTACGCTCCTGCCGATGCTGTCGAGGCCGTCTGTTGCGAGGCTCCCGCCGCTCCCACCAAGGCCATCCTGTTCACCACCGCCACCTGCCCCAACTGCAAGGCCGCAGGTATGTTCCTGGACAAGGCCGGCATCGCCTACGACAAACTGATCGTGGACGAGGCCAGCAAGGATCTGGTGGCACAGTACGGTGTCAAGCAGGCTCCCACCCTGGTGGTTATCTCTGCGACGCCTACGAGACCATCCCCAACCTCTCCAACATCAAGGCTTACGCCGAGAAGAAATAAGGAGAACGGCCGTGGGGCGTTGCCCCACACCCCAGTCAAGGAACTTTTGGAAACCTCCTCGCTTTGCTCGGGGCAAATTCGCCTGCGGCGAAGTTTGCGAGTTCCTTGACAATCCTCAAAACCTTGCAAAGATGTATATGTAATTTGTTTTCTCACCAAAAAGGGGCTTGTCATCACGCCCCTTTTTGCGAATACGTAAGCATTCAAAGAATACGGAAGGAGGCAGAATCATGACCAAAAAAAGGAAAATTCTTCATGCCATCGTTTTGTCACTTGAAATTCTTTGTGTTCTTCTTTCTCTTTTCGGCATTTTGGTACTAGGTTCTTTAACCAATTGGGACTTGTATTATATTTTCCTATATTGACCTGACAGATTCTTCTCAACGAAACCAAAATTAGAAAGGAAATCATACGCTTATGACAAAGCAAAGGCGAGCCGATACTCCAAAAGAGTATATATCCAAAACAGAAACGAAGTTGATCATCACCGAGCTCCTCCTCCTCCTCCCCATTATTTTGTTTCTTGTATGGGCTTTTTAACAGGGAGGGATGCATTATATGACAAAAAAGGTTGCTAATATCATCGTATTCACGATTCTCACCTTTGTGGTACTGTGTCTGGTTTTTTATGCAGATACCATATTTGGTTGGTGGGGACTGGGTACATTACTGGACGAACTGCTGAATCCATAATTACTGAATAAAAGGAGGCAGAATCATGACCAAAAGAAGAAAAATCCTCCATACCATTGTCTTGATAGTCGAAGGTCTCTGTGCCCTGCTTTCTGTTATCGCTATTATATTGTGTGCGGGGGTGATTGGTTGGAATTGGTCGTACTTGTGGTATATGTTGATCCATTAAGATATTCTCTCCAAGCTCCCCTCCACACTTAACCAATAATTATGGCAGGCAAGAAAAATACTCCCCGAGTAAAAGAATACATCTCCAAGGCAGAAACGACGCTGATCATCATCGAGCTTCTCCTCCTCATCCCCTTCATCGTCTTTGTTGCAATCTTTTTTTGATCAGGAGGTATTCATCACATGACAAAAAAGACCGCAAATATCATCGTATGCACGGTTCTCACAATTTCGGTGCTGGGTCTCGTCATTTATGCAGATATCATATTTGGTTGGGGTCTGACTATGTTACTGGCCGGACTACTTGATCATTAATACGAGGTTTATCATGTACGATATCATCATCATCGGCGCGGGTCCTGCGGGGCTGACCGCCGCCATTTACGCCCGCAGAGCCGAAAAGAGTGTGCTTCTCATTGAGAAGGCCACCTTCGGCGGGCAGATCACCCACTCTCCCCGCGTGGAGAACTACCCCGGTTTCGTCAGCCTCAGCGGCTCCGAGCTGGGAGAAAAGCTCTTTGAGCAGGCTCTGGCTCTGGGCACCGACATCGAGCTGGATACCGTTACGGGTATCGGCGGCGAGGCGGGACACATCACCGTGACCTGCGAGGGCGGCTCCGCCTTTGAGGGCAGAACCGCCATCATCGCCACCGGCTCCCGTCACAGAGACCTGGGTCTGGAGGGCGAGGAGAAGTTCGTAGGCGAGGGTATTTCCTACTGCGCCGTCTGCGACGGCGCGTTCTACAAGGGCAAGACCGTAGCCGTTATCGGCGGCGGCAACTCGGCTCTGCAGGAGGCCGTCCTGCTCTCTGAGGGCTGTACCCACGTCACCGTAGTGCAGAATCTTCCCTACCTGACGGGCGAGCCCAGCCTGCAAAACATCCTGGCGGGGCGGGACAATGTGTCCTTCATCTACTCCACCGTGGTGGCGAGTATTCTGGGGGATAACACCTTTGAGGGTCTGCTCCTCCGCAACGTCGACACGGGCGAGGAGACCACCCTGAACGTGGACGGCACCTTCGTCTGCATCGGTCAGATCCCCGAGAACGGCGCATTCGCCGACGTGGTGAAGCTGAACGACTACGGCTACGTGGCCGCAGGGGAGGACTGCCGTCCCGAGACGACTATCCCCGGCGTGTTCGTGGCGGGCGACTGTCGCACCAAGGCCATCAGACAGGTGACCACGGCTACCGCCGACGGCGCCGTAGCGGCCCTGGCGGCTTGTCGGTATCTGGATACCCTATAAGCTCCTAAACTCGGGCTGTCGAAATCGACATCCCGAGTTTTCTATACCGTCTCAAAATGTCACTATTTTAGTATTATTTTCAAAAAAGCCTTGACAAATTTCGTTTTTCGGTGTATAATACGTATGTACCTAACAGTAAGGGAGCTATCCCTGCCTGAAAGGGACGGAACTCAAGACCCTTACCGACGCCCCATGTGGGCTGATCGGTCTCTCTTTGCGTGCCGTACCCTTTTCGGGTACGGCATATTTTGTTTTTTAGGAGGTAGCGTGAAAAATTCTTTTTCACGCAGGTTTTGAGGCTTTCGTTGTCTTACGACAACGATTTTGCTACGCGAAACCAGCCTCAATTCCCCGTGAAAGGAAGGCTTTCGCGAGCGAAAGCCATGGTGTTTTTTATGGAGACCAGAGTCGCCGTTATGAGCATCATCGTGGAATCCCCCAGCTCGGTGGAGCCCATCAATTCCCTGCTCCACGAGCATGGACAGTACGTCATCGGCCGCATGGGTATCCCCTACCGTGAGCGGGGCATCAGCATCATCAGTATCGCCCTGGACGCCCCCGACAACACCATCTCCGCTCTGGCGGGCAAGATCGGCAACCTCCAAGGAGTCAGCGTCAAGACCGCCTACTCGGGTGTGAAGGGAGTCTCCCATGGCTGATCTCTTCCCTCTCATCGACAAGCTGGCCACCGAGGGCAGGCTATCCCACGGGGAATACGTGACCCTCATAAACGAGCGCACCCCCGAGGCCGCCGCCTATCTGGGGGAGCGGGCGGTGGCGGTACGGAAGGCCGTCTACGGCAATACCGTGTACATCCGAGGCCTCATTGAGGTAAGCAACATTTGCAAGAACGATTGCCTCTACTGCGGCATTCGTGTGGGGAATCCCCATTGCGACCGCTACCGCCTCACCGAGGAGGACATCCTTTCGTCCTGCGCCGAGGGGTACGTGCTGGGCTTCCGCACCTTCGTTTTGCAGGGGGGCGAGGACGGGCACTTCACCGACCAGCGGCTCACGTCCCTGCTCCGAGCTATCAAGGCAGCTCACCCCGACTGCGCCGTGACCCTCTCCCTGGGGGAACGCTCGCGGGAGAGCTATCATACACTTTTTGAAGCGGGCGCGGATCGCTACCTTCTCCGCCATGAAACGGCCACGAGATCCCACTACGAAAAGCTCCACCCCGCCAATCTGTCCTTCGACAACCGCATGAGCTGCCTTCGGGACCTACGTGAGATCGGGTATCAGGTGGGATGCGGCTTCATGGTAGGCTCTCCCTACCAGACCGCCAAGGATATCGCCCGTGATCTGGAGTTCATCGGGGAGTTCAAGCCCGATATGTGCGGCATCGGCCCCTTCATTCCCCACAAGGAATCCGTCTTTGCCGACTTCCCCGCAGGGACGGTAGAGCTGACCTGCTATCTCCTCTCCATCATTCGTCTCATCCATCCTCCCGTCCTTCTGCCCGCCACCACGGCGTTGGGTACTATCCATCCCGAGGGTCGGGAGCTGGGCATCCTCTCGGGTGCCAACGTAGTCATGCCCAATCTCTCTCCCCCATCCGTGCGGAAGAAGTACATGCTCTACAACGACAAGGTCTCCGACGGCGCCGAGTCCGCCCAGAGCAAGGCCGAGCTGCAGCGCCGCATGGCCACCATCGGCTACGAGGTGGTCACCGCTCGGGGAGACGTGAAGAAATAAATTCAAATTGCAGGCCACCTCTAAAAACCCCTCGCACAGCGAATCGACGGAATCTTTTCCGTCATTCGTCACAAAAATCCTTCGTATAGGATCAACTATACGTGCGGCTTTTTGTTTAGACTGACGAAAAATCTCCTCGTCGCTCGCCGCACGATGAGTTATTAGAGGTGCCCTGCAATTTAATATATTCTACACTTTCAAATACAAAATCCATTCATCCTCTTGAAAAATCCGACGTTTTGTGCTACAATATACTATCATACTTCCCAGAAAGGAATCCCGCCATGACCTACCAATTCTCCGACAAGATCGCCAGCCTCAAGCCCTCAGCGATCCGTGAAATTCTGAAGGCCCCCAAGGATGCGGACACCATCTCTTTGGCCGCCGGAAATCCCGCCCCAGAGACCTTCCCTGTAGCCGATCTGGCACGGTTTGCCGCCGATATATTCGAATACGACTCCACCACCGCCCTGCAATACGGCGCCACCGACGGCTACGAGCCTCTGCGCCGCGTCTTAGCCGAACGACAGAAGTCCGTTTGGAACATCGGTAAGTCGGTGGCTGACGGAGACGGCTTCAATGATACCACCATTATCGTTTCGGGCGGCAATCAAGGCATCGAGCTGGCCGCTAAGGTGTTCTGCAACGAGGGCGACACCGTCATCTGCGAGAATCCTACCTTCATCGGGGGGCTTAACGCCTTCCGGTCCTGTGGTTACAATACCGTAGGTGTACCCATCGAGGAGGACGGCATGAACGCAGAGGCTTTAGAGGAGACCATCAAGAATACCCCCAACGCCAAGCTCCTCTACATCATCCCCACCTTCCAGAATCCCGCCGGCATCACCACATCCCTGGAGAAACGTAAGGCCATCTATGAGGTCTGCAAGAAGTACGGTCTCATGATCCTGGAGGACAACCCTTACGGTGAGCTTCGCTTTGCGGGCGAAGAGATCCCCACCATCAAGTCCTTTGACACTGAGGGGCTGGTCATCTACTGCTCCTCCTTCTCCAAGATCCTGTCCGCGGGTATGCGCGTTGGCTTTGTGGTCGCGCCCGAGGAGGTCGCCTCCAAGATGGTGGTGGCGAAGCAATCCGAGGACGTCCACACCAACCAGTTCTTCCAAATGCTCTGCTATAAGTTCATGACCGAGTGCGATCTGGACGCCCATATCACCATGATCCGCGAGGTGTATGGCCGCAAGTGCCGCCTCATGCTGGAGTGTCTGGAAAAGGAGCTTCCCTCCTCCGTGACCTTCACCCGTCCCGAGGGCGGACTGTTCATTTGGGTGACCCTTCCCGACGGCGTGGACGCTACCGCGTTTCTCAAGGCCTGTATGGCAGAAAAGCTCATGATCGTCCCCGGCGCTACCTTCAACTGTGACGTCTCTGAAGGGTCAATGTCTTTCCGTCTCAACTACTCCACCCCCAGCGACGAGCAGATCAAGGAGGGTGTGGCAAGACTGGGACGGGTTGCCAGAAAGTTCGTCAAGTAAGGAGGATTTGTCATGTCGGTTCTTTCTATCCGTCTTGCCCTTGAGGCCGATATTCCCCGTCTGGAGGATCTGCTCTACCAAGTCCACGGTCTCCACGCCGAGGGACGTCCCGACATTTTCATCCCCGGATGCAAGAAGTACACCGCCTATCAACTCCGAGAGATTCTTTCCGATCCCATCAACACCCCCGTGTTCGTTGCCGTATCGGATGGAGTTTTGGTTGGATATTGCTTCTGCATCCGACAGGTGCAAGCTGCGGCCTCCATGCAGAAGATCTCCACTCTGTACATCGACGATCTGTGTGTAGATTCTGCCATGAGGGGGCAGAGTATCGGCAAGACGCTTTACGATTACGCCGTACAGTATGCCCGTGAGCAGGGGTACTATAACCTAACCCTCAACGTCTGGGCCTGCAATCCCTCCGCCATGCGCTTCTACGAGAAGTGCGGGCTTTCGGTGCAAAAGGTTGGGATGGAGCTTGTGCTGTAACTCGTCATATTTCTTCCCTTTTTTCATATAATCCGTTGACAAATTTTTATGGATTTGGTATAATGAAAATACAATCAAAAACAGGAGGATTTCCCATGAAAAAAATCATCCACATCATCATCAGCATCGTGTATATCATCTGGGGTATCGGCGCGCCCCTTACCCTCATCAAGAGCCTGGCATCCCTGGATCTTTCTTCCCTTACGTCCCTCGGCACTCTCGTTTCGGTGGCCACGGGTCTGGTCATGCTCCTGGCCGGTATCTTTGGTCTGTTCCGCATCAAGCCCCTGAAGCGTCGCATCTTTGGCGTGATCATTTTCATTCTGGCCGCTTCCTCGGTCATCACTTCCCTGGTGGGCGGCACCATCGCTTGGCAGTCTATTCTCCAAGCAGTAATGGCTTGGCTCTACATCATTTGGTAATTTCTCATCAACCAACGGGGCTTCCTGCGGGGAGTCCCCCCTTTTTTACAGCAAAAAAGAGAGGCTTTAAGCCTCTCTTTTCTTTATAGATCAAACTTTATGCGGCTACCTTTCGATCAGACGAGACCCTGTGCCAGCATAGCGTCGGCAACCTTCTCAAAGCCTGCAATGTTGGCGCCTGCGACCAGATCGCCCTCCATGCCGTACTTCTTGGCGGCGGCAACGGAGTTGTTGAAGATATCCGACATGATCTGGTGGAGCTTAGCGTCCACTTCCTCAGCGGTCCAGGAGTAGCGCATGGAGTTCTGGCTCATCTCCAGACCCGAAACGGCCACGCCGCCCGCGTTAACAGCCTTGGAGGGAGCGATGACCAAGCCGTTCTCCTTCAGGTACTCAAAGGCCTCGGCGGTGGTGGGCATGTTGGAGACCTCTACGTAGTACTTCACGCCGTTGGCAACGATGTTCTTGGCATCCTCGATACCGACCTCGTTCTGGGTGGCGCAGGGCATGATTACATCAACCTTCTGCTCCCAAGGACGCTTGCCGGCAAAGAACTGAACGCCGAACTTATCGGCATAGTCCCGCACCTTATCACGGCCGGATGCACGCATCTCCAGCATGTAGGCGATCTTCTCCTCGGTGTTGATACCGTCGGGATCGTACACGTAACCGTCGGGACCCGAAATGGTGACGACCTTACCGCCCAGCTCGGTGACCTTTTTAACAGTACCCCAAGCTACGTTGCCGAAGCCGGAAACAGCGAAGGTCTTGCCCTTGATGTCCTCGCCCAGGTACTTCAGCATCTCAACGGTGTAGTACACCGCGCCAAAGCCGGTAGCCTCGGGGCGGATAAGAGAGCCGCCGTAGGCGCGGCCCTTACCGGTCAGCACGCCCTCGTAGCGGTTGACAAGTCTCTTGTACTGGCCGTACATATAACCAATCTCGCGGGCGCCAACGCCGATATCACCTGCGGGAACGTCGGTATCGGGGCCGATGTGACGGAACAGCTCGGACATGAAGGACTGGCAGAAGGCCATGATCTCACGGTCGGACTTGCCTCTGGGATCGAAGTCGGAGCCGCCCTTGCCGCCGCCCATGGGCAGACCGGTCAGGGAGTTCTTGAAGGTCTGCTCAAAGCCTAGGAACTTGATGATGGACAGGTTTACGGAAGGATGGAAGCGCAGACCGCCCTTGTAGGGGCCGATAGCGCCGTTGAACTGAACACGGTAGCCCATATTGACCTGAGCCTGACCCTTATCGTCAACCCACGGAACACGGAACATGATCACACGCTCGGGCATGCACATACGCTCCAGCAGAGCCTCACGGCGGTACTTAGCCTCGTTGGCGTCAACTACGGGGCGAAGAGAGTCAAGAACCTCTTTGACGGTCTGGTGGAACTCGGGCTGGCCGGGGTTCTGGGCGATTACTTTGTCAATGATTTCATCAACGTAAGACATGGATTTATCTCCTTTATGTATGGAATCAAGTACACCGAAGCGGTGTCCGACGGGTGAAAACGGTATCCGTTTCATCCTATGCCGTATATTATACACCATTCCTTACGAAAATGCAAGGGCTTTTTCAAAATTTGCAAGAATTATTTTCAAGTATTTCATTTTTTACGAATTTTATCCTACTTTATGGCGGTCTGATCACGAAAAGTTGAAAGTTTCTACAGTTATTCCTCCATGATAGCGTAAAAAAACGTGTATTTGTGTGGAACAAATTATCAAAAAAGGGTTGCAACCGATTCGTATTTGTGTTATAATAAAGTAGAAAATTGTTTCAAAAAGGAAGTGTCCGCCATGTCCCTCTCCCCGGCTCCCGTTACCGTTTCCGTATCCCTCCCTTGCCGTCCGACTGTAAAATACGATATACTCATTCAGGCCGGTCTGCTCTCCACCGTTGGGGAGCGATTGTCCAGCCTTCATAAGCCCTGCCGTATCCTGCTACTCACCGATGACGTGGTAGAGGCTCTCTACGCCGACACCGTCACGGCTTCCCTGTCCAATGCAGGCTTTTCTGTTGTGCGTCACGTGATCCCCCACGGAGAGGCTTCCAAGTCCGGAGAGAATCTGCTGACTCTGCTGGAGAAGATGGCCACCGAGCAACTGACCCGTTCTGACCTTTTAGTGTCTCTGGGAGGCGGTGTTGTGGGAGATCTGGGCGGATTTACGGCGGCGATCTATCAGCGAGGCATTCCCTTTATCCAAATCCCCACCACCCTCCTTGCCATGGTTGATGCATCCGTAGGCGGCAAGACCGCCATTGACCTGAAGGCAGGCAAGAATCTCTGCGATGCTTTCCATCAGCCTTTACTGGTGATTTGTGACACGAACTGCCTGAATACCCTCCCCCCTGAGATCTTCAGCGATGGTATGGCAGAGGTCATCAAGTACGCCATGATCAGAGACTCGGTACTTTTCGATCTATTGAAGAATGGCTCACCGAATATGGAGAATATGATCCGTCTGTGTGTGGAGGACAAGCGCACCCTCGTTGAGGAAGACGAGACAGACAAGGGGGTACGTCAGCTTCTTAATCTCGGACATACCGTAGGACACGCCATTGAGGTCTGCTCAAATTTTACCATTTCCCACGGCTCCGCCGTGGCTATGGGAATGGTCATCATTACCCGAGCGGCGGTTAAGTCGGACATCTGTAATGGGGACACTCTCGCTGCCCTTTTGGATCTGCTGAATAAGTACAACCTTCCTACCGAATGTCCCTTTACCGTGGAACAGCTTTTCGCCGTTGCCGTTTCCGACAAAAAGCGTGCGGGTGGCTTCATTACCTTGGCAGTTCCCTACGACGTAGCTGACACCCGCTTAGTGACGGTACCCATTGATGCGCTGGAGAACTATATCCGTGCAGGGCTGTCGGAGTGAGGTGACATCATGGACAAGCAGTTGAATTGCCCTCGCATAGATGGTGCTCTACGAGCCCCTTCTTCAAAATCCGAGGCTCACCGTGCCCTCATCGTAGCGGCTCTTTCCTACCTATACTGTGGTGCCTCCCGGCAAATTCGGGTACGTTGTACCGATTTGAATCAGGATATTGAGGCTACCATCCGCTGTCTCCGTGCCCTTGGCTCGCAGATCGAGGAGGACGGCGAGTACCTGCTCGTTACCCCCATCACGGTTCTACCCGAAAGCGCACACCTGTATTGCGGAGAATCGGGATCTACTCTGCGGTTTCTTCTGCCTGTGTGTTGCGCTCTTGGAGCTACTGAGATTACTCCTCCGAGCTTTACCGTTTATCTGCACATGAAAGGACGACTTCCCGAGCGACCTCTGTCTCCCCTGTACGAGGAGCTGGTGGCGCACGGAGCCATTCTCTCTCCCATTGGATCGAATCCCCTTGCGGTAAAAGGCGGATTGTCATCGGGAGACTATACGCTGGACGGCGGTGTATCCTCTCAGTTTATCAGCGGTCTACTTTTCGCCCTGCCTCTTTTGGGTAAAGATAGCACCATTCGAGTGACGGGCAAGGTTGAGTCCGAGCCTTATATCTTCATGACGCAAAAGATCCTGCTTTCTCCGGTACGGGAGATTGACTGTCAATGCCCCGGCTTCTACAGAATCACGGGGCGAAGCCACAGAACCGCCCACTGTAATATTGAAGATTTCTTGGTAGGAGGCGATTGGTCGGGAGCGGCATTTTTCCTTGCGGCAGGACTGCTGAACAGTCAAGGTTCTGTCACCGTGACAGGTCTTGACGTGGAATCCTCCCAGGGAGACAAAGCCATCATAGACGTTCTGCGCCGCATGGGCGGTGAAATCGTCCGAAACAACAACGGCAGTCTGACCGCTCTCCCCTCCCACCTGCACGGTGTGGAGATCGACGCCTCCCAAATCCCCGATCTTGTTCCGATCCTTGCTGTGGCCGCCTCTGTGGCCGAGGAAGAAACGGTGATCTCGGGGGCGTCTCGCCTCCGTCTTAAGGAGAGCGACCGCCTCAAAACCGTCAGTAATATGATCAGCGCTCTGGGCGGAAAAATTACCGAGACGAGCGATGGACTCATCATTGCTGGAGTTCCCCGTCTTAAGGGCGGTATTGTGGACTCGGCGGGCGATCACCGTATCGCCATGAGTGGTGCGGTGGCTTCCCTGGTGTGCGACGGAGCTGTGACCGTAGTAGGCGCCGAGGCCGTGGCAAAATCCTACCCCAAATTCTGGGAGGAATTTGAAGCAATTACAGTATGAGGAGATTTCTATGGCAAACACCTATGGAAATAACATACAACTGACCATCTTCGGTGGCTCTCACGCCCCCGAGATCGGTATGACCCTGATAGGCTTCCCTGCAGGAGTGCGCCTCCCCGAGGCAGAGCTTTTGGCGTTCATGGCTCGCCGCGCCCCCGGTCAAGGCCCTTGGGCAACCGCCCGCAAGGAGGGGGATGTCCCCGTATTTACGGCAGGCGTGACGGTAGAGGAGGACAACGGAGGTCGGGTCTATATCAGCGACGGGTCTCCCATGCGGGCGGTAATCCTGAACACGAGCCAGCGCTCGGGTGATTATGCTTCCCTGGCAGATACCCCTCGCCCCTCCCACGCCGACTACCCCGCACGGGTGAAGTTCGGTGATACCGTGGATCTGCTGGGCGGCGGCAAGTATTCGGGTCGCCTCACCGCTCCTCTGTGCATCGCGGGGGCTTTCTGTCTGACTTATCTACGTGAGCGCGGTATTGAGATCGGCGCTCACATTCAACAGATCGGAGCGGTGAAGGACACTCCCTTTGATCGCTTGCATCTGACCTCTTCGGCGCTTCATAAGCCCGCTAAATCCTACTTCTCAGTCATTGATCCTGAACAGGCAGAGGCTATGAAGGGGGAGATCGAGTGCGCCCGTATGGCGGCAGATTCCGTGGGCGGCTCAGTAGAGTGCGCCATCATCGGCCTGCCCGTTGGCTTGGGCGATCATCCCTTTGATGGTATGGAGGGACGTATTTCCTCCATCCTGTTCTCCGTTCCTGCCGTAAAGGCGGTAGCTTTCGGAGACGGCTTTGACTTTGCGCTGGGCTACGGCTCCACCCACAACGATGCCTACGGTATGGAAAATGGCGAGATCATCACCAAAACCAATCATTGCGGCGGTATCGTAGGCGGTATGTCCACGGGTATGCCCGTAATCTTCTCCTGCGCCTTCAAGCCCACTCCCTCTATTGGAACTGAACAGCAATCCGTATCCATTTCCCGCCGAGAAAACACCACCTTGACAATCCACGGCCGTCACGATCCCTGCATCGTTCCCCGCGCCGTTCCCGTGGTGGAGGCCGCCGCAGCGATTGCAGTATTGGATATGATACTGGACACCTGAGGAAAGCATCATGAAAACAAATCAACACACTTCCCTCCGCACAGGCCTCTTGGGCGAACACCTTTCCCATAGCTTTTCCCCTCAAATCCACAAAGCCCTGGTGGGTGATCGCTACACTTATGAGATCTACGAGCGTAATCCTGCCGACGTGGAGGCATTTATCAGGGGAAATGAATGGGACGCCATAAACGTCACGATTCCATACAAGAAAGCCGTCATGCCGTATCTGGACGAAATCTCACCCGAGGCACAGCGCATCGGCGCGGTGAACACGGTTACCCGCCTTCCCGACGGACGTTTGCGAGGGGATAACACCGACTATTTCGGTTTTGACCGTACTCTCAAGGCCTGTGGATGCGATCCTAAGGGCAAAAAGGCCTTGGTGCTAGGTAACGGTGGTGCAGCGGCCACGGCGGTCAATGTCCTGCGGGACAACGGCGCCCACGTCGTCGTCTTGGCTCTTAACGGTATGGTCGTTGGCGGCATTACTCCCGAGGACTACGAGACTGTCTACGATCGTCACGGGGATGCCTCCGTCGTTGTCAACTGTACTCCCGTTGGCATGTATCCCAAATTCGTTGGGCAGAAGCTTGTAGAGTTGAAAAAGCTCCCCAAAGTGGAGGCCGTTTTCGATATGGTTTACAACCCTGCTCGCACGGCTCTTATTCAAGAGGCTATTCGGCTGGAAATCCCCGCCTACAACGGGCTTCTCATGCTGGTATCCCAGGCCAAGCGAGCCGCCGAGCTGTTCCTTGGCGAGGAAATTTCCGACGGTCTCATTGATCCCACCGTAGAGTCCATCTCCCGTGAGACCCAAAACATCGTGTTGATTGGCATGCCCGGTTGCGGGAAGACCACTGTGGGAAAGGCTCTGGCTAAGGCCATGGGTCGCCCTCTGGTGGATACCGATACCATGATCGTGGAAGCCTACGGCCGTCCCATCCCCGAGATCTTCGCTACCGACGGCGAGGAGGTGTTCCGCACTTACGAGACCGAAGCAGTCAAGACGGC
>JAFXJW010000072.1 GCA_017532045.1 Clostridia bacterium
GGATCCCGTGGCCGCCATCCGCGAGCTGAAGGGCGCCATCTACCACGTCCACGCCAAGGATACCAAGATCGACAAGTACAACACCGCCGCAAACGGCGTGCTGGACACCAAGCACTACTCCGACGAGCTGAACCGCTCCTGGATCTTCCGCACCGTGGGCTACGGCAACGGCGAGACCTACTGGAGAGACATGATCTCCAACCTCCGTCTCTGCGGCTACGATAAGGTCCTGTCCATCGAGCACGAGGACAGCATCATGACCATCGACGAGGGCTTGCAAAAGGCCGTCGCCTTCCTCAAGGGGGTCTGCATCTTTGAGGAGAAGCCTACCACCATGAGCTGGGCATAAGAGTTCACCTACAGGCAGGCGTGTCTTTTGGCGCGCCTGCTTTTCGGTAACAAAAAAAGCCCCCTCACGGGAGCAAATTATCGGAAAGGTCTTGACAAACCGAAGAAGATCCGTTATAATAAAGGCGTAGGAGCTACCGATGACGGTGCTTCCTCGTTATATGTTAAAAAAGATAACCGTAAACTTGGAAGGTTGGGCGGTTATCTTTTTTTACTGTTTAAGTAAGACATGATGACGAATGCCAGCGTGATGAGAGCCATCAAAAACTCGACCAGCTCGTACCAAGTAACATACATCAAAGCATCACCTCCCCCTTGCAGAGCATCAGGGAAGGAAAAAGATCTGCGCTTCCCTGTTATTCACAGAGGAAGCAACCGCCACCGTTACCTTTTTCAAGGTCGGCAGACCTACGGGAACCGTTTCCGATCCCGACAAATGACGGGCATTTGTCCCTTGCGCCTATTATATCACGCGAATGATCCATTGTCAATCCGCTTTTTTCAAAAAAATTCCCCAAAAACTGTAAGATAGCCCCCGAAACGTCGGTAATGTAAGTAGAGGGGTCGGCGCGCCCCCCTCGAATCCACATGAAAGGAGGATGTACTATGGAAGACAGAGACATCATAGCCCTGTATTTCGCCCGCAACGAGGATGCCATCAAGGAGTCCTCGGTCAAGTACGGTAGATACGTGACGGGCATCTCCATGAGCATCCTGCAAAACGCCCTCGACGCGGAGGAGTGTGTCAACGACACCTGGCTCAAGGCCTGGAACAGCATCCCGCCCCAGGATCCGCCTTCCCTGAAGGTCTATCTGGGTCGGCTGGTGCGGCATTTGTCCATCGACCGCCTGCGGACGATCACCCGCCTGAAGCGGGATCGGGGCTGGAGGTGGCCTTGGACGAGCTGGCCGACTGCGCCCTGCCCGAGGAAACGCCGGAGGCAGACATGACCGCCCTGACCGCCGCTCTGGACGAGTTTCTGGATGGTCTGGAGCCTACCGACCGCAAGCTCTTTGTGGGACGGTACTGGCACCTCTACCCCGTGTCCAAGCTGGCAGCGGCCTATGGGCTGACGACAAACAACACATCGGTCAAGCTCCACCGACTGCGGGAGCGGCTGAGGGATCATCTTACAGAAAGGGGATTTTCCGTATGAAAGCATCCACAACCATTTTGCGCGGGCTGAATAACATCCGTGCGAGCTATATTCTGGAAAGCGAGCTGCCCGACACGGCGGCAGTCCTGCTCCCCCCCTCCGACCGACGCACCGCATGGAAGAAGATCACCTCCAACGGGTGGTTCGTGGCGGCGGTCTGCGCCGTGGTGGCCTTCGGGACGCTGACGGGCATCGTATTGGCAGGACAGGGAGGCCCCGGCGGGATCACGCCGCCCGTGGGATCGCAGCCTACCGACACAACGGCAGAGCAGACCGAAGCCCCCACCGAGGCCGAGACCGAGCCTGCCGTCGTGTACACCGAGGGGTTGGAATTCGCCCCTGTTGACGGCGAAGAGGGAGCCTGCTACGTGGCGGGCATCGGCAAGGCCAAGGATAGGCGCATCCGCATTCCCGAGACCTCGCCGGAGGGGTTGACGGTGGTATTTATCGGAGAGAAAGCCTTTATGGGGAATACCGATATTACCGAGGTCATTCTGCCCGATACCGTAGAGAGCATTCAGCCCTACGCATTTGAGAATTGCTCCAATTTGAAAAAGGTCGTTTTGGGCGCAAGCTTCAAGTCGCTCATGCCCCGCGCGTTCTACAATTGCGTTAAGCTGGACGACATCAATCTGACCCACGACCATGAAATATGGACGTATGCCATGGCGCGCACGCTTTGGGCGGAGAATCACCAAGAGGAATTCATGATCTACGGCGGCCATCTGATCGGATATTGCGGAAACGACCGTAACGTGGTCATTCCCAATGGCGTGGTATATGTCGATGGTGCTTTTCAGGGTAATACACGAATCACCTCCGTCACCGTGCCCGCAGGATGTGAGCGTGTTACCAGCGGAACATTCAACAGTTGTACATCCTTGAAATCCGTTACTCTTCCCGATTCCCTTTTCCTAATTGATGCAACCGGATTCGCTGGGTGTACGTCCTTGACAAGCATTCAAGCTCCGGGTGCGACAAGAATCGCCTACCGTGCTTTTTTGAATTGCTACGCCCTGACAAACATCGATTTGACGCCCGTCCAATACATCTATGGAGAAGCCTTCGCCAACTGCGTATCTCTGACCTCTGTTACATTTTCCGACAATCTGCTGTATTTAGCGGAAAGTTCGTTCCACAACACGTCCATGACAGAGATTACAATCCCTGCAAGCATCATCCGTATGGATGCCACCGTTTTCAACAAGTGTTCCAGACTCGCAAAAGCCGATGTATCCTCGCCCATGGTGGGTGACGGCTGCTTCACTGCTTGCACCGCCCTGAAGGAGATCATTCTTCATGACGGTGTACAAACCCTCGGGAACGACATTTTCAAGGATTGCACCGCTTTGGAGCGCATCGTGATCCCCGCCACCGTCACCGAGATCGGCGCGATCTCTGCCATTCCCTCGGAGGATCTCGTGATCGAATACGCGGGCACCGCCGAGGACTTTGCCAAGATCCAAATGGACGAGCAGACCGCCGCGCTTCTGCTTCCCTACATTCATTTCAGAACGAATAACTAATGCACCACAAAGGGGTAAAGACATGAAAAGAAAGCTAATCATTATTGGCATACTGACAGCCATTCTTTTGATCGTAGGACTGCTTACATGGCCTTTACCCCGCCTTTTGGCAGAGGGTTTCATTTCATGGGCTGATACCGTTTTCGGTCATACCGCGCTGTTGAAGACCTTGGGCATTGCCGCTGCTATCATCGTGGCATTCGCTCTTACTCTCATCTTCATCATTCCGATACTGATCTATATTCTCAAAAAAATATATTTCTATGTGTCGGTGTTTTTCCTATGCCTGTTCCATCACTACCGACTCCGCGTGACACGCCCGCCCTTTGCCTCTCTGGGAGGAGCCTCCGACAAAAGCGATGTAGAGATCACCAC
>JAFXJW010000073.1 GCA_017532045.1 Clostridia bacterium
CTCTCGACAGGGAGAGAAAAGTACATATATTAATCTCCCCGATAAACCCAAATTTGAAGCATCATCAAAGAGCCCCGCAGGGATTTCCCTGCGGGGCTCTGCTTTGTGGAGGGCTTACGGAATAGCCACCGTCAGCACGTTTTCGAATACCTGCTCTTGGTCGGCGAAGGACAAATGCAGCTCGTATTCGCCTGTGGGCGCGTCGGCGGGGATCCAGAACATCTGCGTGGCCCTTCCCGTGTCCCCTGTGTTGATCGTGAATCGTACCTCGTCATCGGTGACGGCGAAGTCGCCTTGGATGCGATACCCGGTGTCCTTGTGGACGAGGACGGCGGTGGGGGCAAAGCCCATGGAGGAGCCCTCAAAGGTGAAGGGCGCGCCCTCGTTGACCACTTGCGTCGTTATTTCTATCCGATCGCCGGGAATGGCAAAGCCGTCAAAGGGCTCGTAGCCGAAGGATAGATTGGTCAGATCGGGGTGGGTTCGGATCGCCACCGTGAACACGCGGGGAAGGATCTCGGATTCTCCGCAGCAGGACAGCTCCAGATCGTAAATACCCGTAGGGGCGTCGACGGGTATGACGAATACCTGGCTGACCATTCCCTTGTCCCCCGTGTTGACCGTGATCCGCTGAATGTCCTTGGTCGTGACATAATTACCTTGGATGCGGTACCCGGTGTCCGTGTGGACGAGGGCAGCGGTGGGGACGAAGCCCATGGAGGAGCCCTCAAAGGTGAAGGGCGCGCCCTCGTTGATTACCCACGTTTCCAGGCAGACCTGATCACCGGGGCTGGGAGGACTGCTGAGGACGTTAGAGCAGCCGAAGGAGAAGCGGTAGTCATCGGAGGGAAGAGGATTGGTTTCAGATGTGTCCGACAGCTTCCCGGCAGGGTCTGCCGCAGTGCCCATCCGTCCCCAAGCCGCCATGCCCACCACGGCGGCGATGGCCACGATGAAGCAGATACAGGCCACACCCAGCCCGCTGCTCAAGGCATGGGACAGGGAAGCAAAGGGCTTTCTTTTGGCGCCCGCCGCTTTGACGGGAGAGGTCAAGGACGCCTCGGCTATGTAGGTGTCCGAGATATCGGTCATTTTTTCAAATAAGGTCTCACCCTTCACGGCGTGTACCCCCTTTCTGCTAAGTAGACCCGTAGCCCCTCACGGACACGGGAGATATGCTTGGTAGCGGCATTGGCGGTCAGACCGTAATGCCGCGCCAGCTCTTTGACGGAATGGTTGTACCAATATCGCCCCACGAAAAGCTGACGGTCAAGGCGGGGCAGGGTGGCCAGATATTCGTCCAGCCAGCCGCAAACAATCCCTGCGTCGGTATCGTCGGGAGCGGAGATGATGTCCTCCAGCTCCTCAAGGGCCACCGTCAAGGAGGTGTCCCGACACTGGCGGCGAAGGGATTTGAGGCGGTTGATGGATAGGTTTCGGGTGATCTTCCCCAGATAAGCGCAGAGATTCTGCGGCCATTTGGGAGGCATGGTATTCCACGCCCGCAGCCAGGTGTCGTTGACGCATTCCTCGGCATCGGGCTTGCTGTGGAGTACGTTCATGGAGACGGCGTGACAGTATTTTCCATACTGCCGCTGGGTGATCTCAATGGCCTGCTCGTTGCGGGCGTGGTAGAGGGAGACGATCTCATAGTCGTTCAGGATCATAATGAGCCTCCTTTCTGTAAAATGCGAAGGGCCTTCACCTCTACAGACAGTACGGCGAGGGGAAATGTGCCACTACTGTCAATATTTCTGAAAAAAGTATAGCACAAAATCGACAATATTGCAAGGGAAGGAAAAAGAATTGTCTTTTTGTCGAAAAAATTCATCAAACGTCTTGCACTTTCCGCAAAAATCATGTATAATATGAGTAGTATCATCCTGATCTGTACAAGGAGACCCTCATGATCGGTTTTTATAATTATACTGTCATTCTGACCTACGTCAGCCTGATCATTTCCTCCGTGGGTATTGGCTTTGCCGCCACGGGAAATCCTCTCGCCGCCGTGTTCTGCCTCATGGCCTCGGGTGTTTGCGATATGTTTGACGGCATGATCGCCCGTACCCGTAAGAAGAGTACCGAGGAGGAGAAGCGCTTCGGCATCCAGCTTGACTCCCTCTGTGACATCGTCTGCTTTGGTGTCCTCCCCGCCGCCACGGGCATCGCTCTGGCCGAGGGACAGTCCACCGCTCTGCGGGTAGCCGCGTGGGCCATCGGCGCTCTGTTCATTCTCTGCGCCCTTATCCGATTGGCTTACTTCAACGTCACCGAGGAAACGAGACAGGCCTCCGAGGGCGGACGCCGCACCCACTACATGGGTGTTCCCGTTACCACCTCCGCTATGGTCTTCCCCCTCATGTACGCCCTGTCTCTGCTCCTCCCCGCTCCCTTCGGTCAGTGGATATATCCTGCTTTTCTGCTCATCACCGCGCTGGCCTTCATCACCCCCGTGAAGATTGCCAAGCCCCACGGAAAGGGTATGGTCGTCATGGGACTCATTGGCCTTGCCGAGACGGCTCTCATCCTCTGGATCTTCCTTCGCTGAAATTGCATCCCTCGCCCACAGGGCGAGGGATTTTTCTGTTCCCGTGGGGTCTTTGTCCCCCAACCCCCCTTGCAAAACCCGAGAAAATGTGTTATACTATGTTGTTAGAAAGAAAATACGTACAGGAGTGTTTCCATGAGAATTTTCCTGCGTTGCCTTGGTATGTATCCCAGGGAAAGCGTTCTCGCTCCCTTTTTTAAGCTGCTGGAGGCCTGCTTTGACCTCTGCGTACCCCTGGTGGTGGCGGCGATCATTGATAAGGGGCTGGGCGGGCAGAACCATACCCTCGTGTGGCAGCTCTGCGGGGTGCTGGTGCTGTTGGCCTTCGTGGGGCTGGCCTCGGCCATTACCGCCCAGTATTTCTCCGCCCGCGCCGCCGTTGGCTCTGCCGCACGGATGCGGCGGGAGCTGTTTGCCCATATGCAGTCCTTCACCTATGCCCAGACTGACCGCATGGGCACGTCTACCATGATCACCCGCATGACCAGCGACGTCAATCAGCTGCAGACGGGGGTGAATATCACCCTCCGACTCCTGCTCCGTTCCCCCATTATTGTCTTCGGCGCCATGATCATGGCCTTTACCATTGACAAAAAGCTGGCTCTCATCTTCGTAGCCGCCATCCCTCTGTTGGCTCTGGTGGTCTTCGGCGTCATGCTGGGGGGAATCCCCCTGTACAGACGGGTACAGAGCCGTCTGGATCGAGTTACCGCCATTACCCGAGAGAATCTGTCGGGCGTCCGACCCATTCGCGCCTTCCGTAAGGAGGAGCAGCAGATCAACGCCTTTTCGGAGGCTAACCGCAAGCAGACAGGCTTGCAGAACAAGGCAGGCATGCTCACCGCCGTTATGAACCCCGTGACCTACGTCATCGTCAATCTGGCGGTCATCCTGCTCGTCCGCAAGGGCGCTCTGGCAGTAGACGGCGGCCGCATCACCCAAGGCGAGGTGGTGGCGCTGGTCAACTACATGGGTCAGATCCTGGTGGAGCTGGTCAAGCTGGCCACCTCCATCTTCACCGTCACCAAGGCCGTGGCCTGTGGAAACCGCATTGAGGCGGTACTGGCCATGCCCACGGGTATGGCGGTCTCCCCTGCTCCCGACGGCACGCCTACCCCTGCCGATCATACTCCCGCCGTGGTCTTTGACAACGTTTCCATGACCTACGAGGGCGGCGGCGAACCCTCCCTGCAGGACATCAGCTTTACCGCCCATCGGGGCATGACCGTGGGCATCATCGGCGGTACGGGCTCGGGTAAATCCACCCTGATCAACCTTATCTCCCGCTTCTACGAAGCCACCGAGGGTCAGGTCACCGTCTTTGGCCTCCCCGTGGCCTGCCACGATCTCCCCAGTCTCCGTGCCCGCATTGGGGTAGTCCCCCAGAAGGCCAAGCTGTTCAAGGGTACGGTGCGCTCCAATCTCTGCTTCGGCTACGAGAACGCCACCGACGAGGAGCTGTGGGCCGCCTTGGAGATCGCCCAAGCCGCCGACTTTGTCCGTGCTAAGGAGGGCGGTCTGGATGCCCCCGTGGAGCAGAAGGGGCGTAACCTTTCGGGTGGTCAGAAACAACGCCTTACCATTGCCCGCGCCCTGGTGGGCAGTCCCGAGATCTTGATTTTGGACGATTCCGCCTCGGCTCTTGACTTCGCCACCGACGCCCGTCTCCGTAAGGCTCTCCGTGAGCTGGCGGGGAATCCCACCGTGTTCATCGTGTCCCAGCGCACTTCCTCCATTAAGGCCGCTGATCTCATCATCGTGCTGGACGAGGGGGTCGCCGTGGGTATGGGTACGCACGACGAGCTGCTGGCCTCCTGTGAGGTCTACCGTGAGATCCACGAGTCCCAGTTCAAGGGAGGTGAGGCGTGATGAACAACAAGACCAAGACCGCCACCGCCCTCTCCACCATGAAAAAGGTGCTGGGCTACCTGAAGCATTACCGCCTCCTCTTTGTGCTGTCCCTCCTTTTGGCTGTGGCCGTGGTGGGGTTGACCCTCTACCTGCCCATTCTGATGGGTAAGGCCATCGACCTCATCGTAGGCCCCGATCAGGTGAATTTCACGAGCCTTACGCCCATTCTGATCCAAAGCGCCGTAGTCATATGCGCCACGGCTCTGTTCCAGTGGGTCATGAATATCTGCAACAACCGCATCACCTTCGGGGTGGTGCGCCGCCTCCGTCACGACGCCTTTACCCGCATCCAATCCCTCCCCCTGTCCTATCTGGACAAACGCCCCGTAGGCGACACCGTGAGCCGTGTGATCGCCGACGCCGATCAGGTCACCGACGGCCTGCTCATGGGTTTTTCTCAGTTCTTCACGGGCATCCTCACCATTCTGGGTACCCTCTGCTTCATGCTGACCCTGAACCTGCCCATGACGGTGTGGGTGGTGGTAGCCACGCCCCTGTCCTTGTTCGTGGCCTCCTTCATTGCCCGCCGTACCCATAGCCTCTTCAAGAAGCAATCCGAGATCCGCGCCGAGCAGACCTCTCTGGTGGAGGAAATGATCGGCTCTCACAAGACGGTGGTGGCCTTCGCCCATGAGGATGAGGCGCTCCGTGACTTTGAGGAGATCAACGGACGGCTGGAGGAGACCTCCCGCAAGGCGGTATTCTTCTCCTCCTTGGTCAATCCCTCCACCCGCTTCGTCAACAATCTGGTCTACGCAGGTGTGGCGCTCATCGGCGCGCTTATCTGTCTGTCCCCCACAGTAGGTATGACCCTCACCGTGGGCGGACTCTCCGCCTTTCTCACCTACGCAGGGCAGTACACCAAGCCCTTCAACGAGATCTCGGGGGTGGTCACCGAGCTGCAAAACGCCATGGCCTGCGCCGCCCGCCTCTTTGAGTTGATCGAGGCGGATACCGAGATCCCCGACGCCCCCGATGCGACGGTTCTGTCCCAGGTGGGGGGACGGGTCACTCTTTCCGACGTGGCCTTCTCCTACACCCCCGATCAGGAGCTGATCCGTGACCTGAACCTGTCCCTGACCAGCGGTCAGCGAGTGGCCATCGTCGGCCCCACGGGGTGCGGGAAGACCACCGTCATTAACCTGCTTATGCGGTTCTACGACGTAAACGAGGGAAGCATCTCGGTGGACGGCCACGATATCCGTACCGTCACCCGCCACTCCCTTCGGGAAAACTACGGCATGGTGCTTCAGGAGACATGGCTGGCCGCAGGAACGGTGCGGGATAACATCGCCTTCGGTCGCCCTGATGCCACCGATGAGGAGGTCGTGGCTGCCGCCAAGGCCGCCCACGCCGATGGCTTCATCCGCAGACTTCCCGAGGGGTACAACACCGTCATCGGGGAGGACGGAGGCTCTTTGTCCCAAGGACAGAAGCAACTCCTCTGCATCGCCCGCCTGTTCCTCTGCCTGCCCCCCATGCTGATCCTGGATGAGGCCACCTCCTCCATTGATACCCGTACCGAGCTGAAGATCCAGAACGCATTTGCCTCCCTCATGAAGGAAAGGACCTCCTTCATCGTGGCACACCGTCTCTCCACCATCCGAGAGGCCGACGTGATCCTCGTCATGAAGGACGGCCACGTGGTGGAGCAGGGGAATCACGTCGCTCTTCTTGAGCAGGGCGGATTCTACGCCACCCTCTACAACAGTCAGTTCGAGGCTTGATCCCCCGTCGGGCAGAGCCTGTCCGGAAAACCAACGAAAACAGATCACAGACAAAAGACAAATCATTTGTGCTTGGGAGATAACGAAAGTGAAAATTCCCCATTTTCTGACCACCCCTACGAGGGGCGTTGCTCGCGCTTCGGCTCCCGCCGCCGAGGGGGGCACTGTTCCAACCGATGCGGGAAGTATTCTGTCCATCGCCTTGGACATTGGCGCAGAGATCCTGCGGGCGGGTGGCGAGGTTCACCGCGTGGAGGATACGGTCAACCGTATCTGTCACGCCTACGGTGCTGAAGCCGTGGACGTGTTCGCCATCACGTCCCTCATCACCGCCGAGGTGCGGATGCCCGACGGTAGCTTCGCTACCCATAACCGTCGTGTACCGACCACCTACAACCACCTGTCCCGTCTGGAGGCCCTCAACGCCCTGTCCCGTACCATCTGTAAGCATCCTATCTCCGTCGAGGAGGTGAATGCTCGGTTGAGGGACATCCGTGAGTACCGCCCCGTTCCCGAGTGGCTGTGCTACGTGGGCGGCATGCTGTCCACGGGAGGCTTTGCCATCTTCTTTGGCGGTAGCCTGTGGGACGGTCTGGCCGCCGCAGTGATTGCCTTCTTCCTGACCCTTTTTGCTCGCCTTCGTCCTCTTCGCATCAACGGCATGGTCAAATCTCTCATCAGCTCCTTTGCGGCTGGAGTTTTGTCGGTGGCCTGCGTGAGAATCGGATTTGGAACCCACGTGGATAAGATCATCATTGGTACCATCATGCTGGAGATCCCCGGCCTGTCCTTTGGTAACGCCCTGCGAGACCTCTTGTGCGGGGATACGCTGGCGGGAACCATGCGCCTCATACAGGCGTTGATCCAGACCCTGATGATCGCCTTGGGCTATATGGCGGCGCTGGTGCTGTTCAATCAGCAGATCGGAGGTTGAGATCATGTCAAATCCTGTAATCATGCTGATCACGGCTACCATCAGCACCTTCGGCTTTTCTATCCCTTTCTACGTTCATCCCCGCCGTCTGCCCGTGGCCACGCTGGGCGGGATTCTGACCTGCAGTGTCTATCTTCTGGCAGCGCATTTTCTGGGGGGCGAGCTGATCCCCAATATGCTGGCAGCCCTTGTGGGCGCAGGCTTTTCCGAGATCATGGCTCGTGTGACCAAAGCCCCTGTGCCTGTGTATATGATGCCCAGTGTCATCACGTTGGTGCCGGGAAGCAAGCTGTACGAAACCATGTTCGGCATTGTGACGGGAGACTACGCCACCGCCGCTACAGCCGGCATGAGCACCCTGGAGATCGCTCTGGGCATTGCGGGCGGTATTGTGATCGCCTCCGTACTGGGCATCGTTTTCCGGCCTCGTTCTCATGCTCCCACCGGTCATTAATATATTAAAAACAGAAGAGGGCGCCACGCTTTTGATACCCCTCGCAAGTGGCTGCTATTTGTGCAGGATGTACAAATCAAAACCTGAAAGTTTGGGGAAATAAACTCTATCTTTTTGGAAGGATTTTTGGTATAATATCATCGTGTAAGACTGTGCCCAAATTGCGCTTTACGCACCCCAAAACGTCAAAATTTAATGTAAGATATTTATTTAGGAGGAAATCTCAAATGGCAAGCGTATCCCTTCGTCACATTTACAAGAAGTATCCCGGCGGCGTAACCGCTGTATCCGACTTTAACCTGGAGATCAAGGACAAGGAGTTCCTGGTGCTGGTCGGCCCTTCCGGTTGCGGTAAGACCACTACCCTGCGTATGGTTGCCGGTCTGGAGGAGATTTCCGAGGGTGAGCTGTTCATCGGTGACCAGCTGGTCAACGACGTAGCGCCTAAGGATCGTAAGATCGCAATGGTGTTCCAGAACTACGCTCTGTACCCCCATATGACCGTGTTTGAGAACATGGCCTTCGGTCTGAAGCTGAACAAGACTCCCAAGGAGGAGATCAAGCGCCGCGTTGAGGAGGCTGCCCGTATCCTGGATATCACCCACCTGCTCGACCGTAAGCCCAAGGCTCTGTCCGGTGGTCAGAAGCAGCGTGTTGCTCTGGGTCGTGCAATCGTCCGTAA
>JAFXJW010000074.1 GCA_017532045.1 Clostridia bacterium
GCCGTTTGTGCGGGCCATCGGGTATCCTCGACCTTCCGCGCATTCAGACTCCTTCGTCCCGACCTGGGCGAAGGGGTCGCGCTCACAGGTGGTGGGTTCCGTAAGGGAGGCACCTCGGGGGCCTCCCTTGCGTGGCGCTCTTTTGGTACTTTTCTCTCGACAGGGAGAGAAAAGTACGTATATCAATCTCCCCGATAAACTGCAATTTTCAATACTCCTCCAGTATCTCCCGCAAACGCTCCTCCGCCTCCTCGGCTCTCAACCGATCCGTGGCATAGGCCTTCCGCAGAAGCTCTCCGGGTATATGCTCGTCATACTTGTCAAAGATAGGTGTCTCCCCATTCTGCACCAAAGACTCGCAGTCAATACCGTCGGTCTCGGCAATTCCCGCCAGATAGGAGATCAGATCGTAGTCGTTCCCTCTTTCCATGCGGAAGGTCAGGTAGTAGCATCCCTCAAATTCCAGATTGCTGATCCTGCAAAGAGAGGCGTTGCGAGCCATGAACTTCCGCAGGGTGCGGAAGGAGCGAGTCCCCAACCACGGGAACAAGCACCAGCTATATCCACCGAGGGAGACCAGAGAATGCTCCAGCATTCCCGTGTTACGAGCCACGTGACGGGCGACCTCCACCCTCCTTTGGGCGTTGGGCTTGAGGTAGGGGTAGACCGTGTCCTCCGAGAGGATCTGACGCATCCGTTTCAATATCTTGGTGTGGATCTCGCCGAAATCTCCCGGCCAGGAGACCTCCATCTTGCCCTCCACCTGTTTCACGTAGATGAGCTTGCGCTGGATATCCAGCTCCTCCACCTCCCACACACGGCCCGCCAAGGCGAAGCGATCCCCCACGGGGGGCGGAGTGGTGATGGTACCGATCTCATCCGAGCCTGCTCGGACGGTGAAGTCCTCGGAGTCCTTAAACACGGCGTAGAACTTAAAGCTCTTCAAAAGCCTCTCTCCCGCCATGCCCACGATAAGACCCTTTTCCTCGGTCATCTCAAGGAAATCATGCTCGATCATAGACACCATGAGGGTACGGTAGTCCTCCCTCGTCACCTCGGAGAAGGGGGGCAGGGACAAAACCCGCTCGGCCAGACGGCGGGGGGTCAGCTCTCCCGATGCGGCCAGCACCGATAGGGTCTGATGGAACAAAAGGCTCATAGGCATTTTCTTGCGGTTGGGGGGTTCGATGAACCGCTCCTCCACGTAGAGCTGGATGATGGCGATGCCCCGAAGCAGCTCCCACGGGATCAACTGGGGCAGGGGGGTATTGGGCAGGGGATCCTCCTCACGGAAGACCATCATCATCTCAGGGGGCTCGCCTCTTCGTCCCGACCGTCCCAGCCGCTGGAGGAAGGAGGACACGCTGTTGGGGGCGCCGTTTTGCAATACCCGCTCCAGCCGTCCAATGTCGATACCAAGCTCCATGGTCACGGTGGCGCAGGCAACGGCAAAGGTCTCCTCGTCCTTCATCTTGGCCTCGGCCTCCTCACGGAGGGAGGCGGACAGGTTGCCGTGGTGGATGAGGAACACGTCCTGCTCTCCCCTGGCCTTGGCGATCTGGCGGAAGGTGGCGCAAAGGTACTCGGTCTCCTCTCGGGAATTGGAGAAAACCAGAGATTTCTTGCTCCTCACGCAATCGTACATATACTCGTAGCCCGCATCCAAGGGATGGGCGGCGGTTTGGGGGAGGGCAGACTCCACCATGGAGGCCGCCACGCCCATGGCAGAGGTCATATCGAGGGGCTCGGCATCTGTCGAATCGCCTTCGGGAACATCCCGTTGGGAATCCCCGGGCTCGGTAGCTTGGTCATCCTTGGGATTCTGCACGTAGAAATGCTCCAGACCCAACCGCCAGCGGATCTTCCCTTCCTCGAAGGTAGGCACGTCCACGGGGATGTCCGTGTTCCCTGCCAGCCAGTCGGCGGCAAGAGCGGGATCGCCAATGGTAGCTGACAGACCAACCCGACGGGGGGTACGGCCAATAAGATGACCCAAGCGGGAGAGCTGGCAGATGATCTGATTACCACGGTCTGTGCCCGTGAGGGTATGGATCTCGTCAATGATCACGTAGCGGAGATCCCCAAAAAGCCGCGCCATATCATTGGAGCGGTTCATGAGCATGGCCTCCAGGGATTCGGGGGTGATCTGCAAAATGCCCGAGGGCTTTTCCAGCAGCTTTTTCTTGTGGGACTGAGCCACGTCTCCGTGCCAACGGGTCACAGGGATGCCCGTCATGTCCAACAGCTCCTCCATACGGCCGAACTGGTCGTTGATGAGAGATTTCAGGGGGCAGATGTACAGCGCCCCGATGCTCCTCGGAGGATTCTCCCATAGCTCCGATAGGATGGGGAAAAAGGCCGCCTCTGTCTTGCCACTGGCGGTGGAGGAGGTGAGCAGGAGATGGTGATTCGTGAGAAACAGCGTCCTCGCCGCCGCCACCTGTACCCCTCGCAACGCCTCCCAGCGATGGGTGAATATGTACTCACGGATGAATTCCGGAAATCTTTCGAATATACGATCGGCTTCGGTCATGGAATTCCCTTTCTCTAAAATTCAAATTTGGGTTTATCGGGCTGCGCCCGACCTCGCGCCCGCAGGGCGCATATCGAATTCCGCAGGAATATATCGAGTGCCGCAAGGCACATATCGAGTCCCGTAGGGACATATCGACATCTTTTTTCGTCGATATACAC
>JAFXJW010000005.1 GCA_017532045.1 Clostridia bacterium
CATTTTGCATTTTGCATTTTGCATTTCGGGCGCAGCCCGATAAACCCCAATTTACCGCCCTCAAATAGTCAAAGGAGATGTCCTGTGAGACGTCTCCTTTTTGTGCTTCCTATGGAGAAGGCGTGTGACATAATCACCAAAAATCTCCCATCCTCCTCGGAAGATTTAACCGAAACGCAGAAAATGGGAATTAAGGTAAAATACAATGAAAAAATATGCAAAAAGGCTTGACAAATCCCCGTATTATGACTATAATAGTATGTATCTGTTGCGTTTCACTACATATTTATGCAAGAAAGTGTGAATATATGAAGAAAATATACATAGACGGTCAGGCGGGGACTACAGGTCTTCGCATCCGTGAGAGACTGGCCGAAAGAGACGACGTCACCGTACTGACTCTCCCCGAGGAAAAGCGTAAGGACACCGAGGCGCGCCGTGAGATGCTCAACACCGCCGACATCGTATTTTTGTGCCTCCCCGATGCCGCATCCATCGAGGCGGTTTCCATGATCGAAAATCCGAGTGTCCGTGTGCTGGACACCTCCACTGCCCACCGCACCAACCCCGCATGGGCCTACGGATTCCCCGAGCTGGACAAGTCCTTTTTGGATAAAATCAAGTCCTCGGGCCGCATTGCCGTCCCCGGTTGCCACGCCAGCGGCTTCATTGCGCTGGTGCGCCCTCTTGTGGAGGCGGGGCTTCTGTCCCCCGAGGCAAGGCTCAGCGCCACCTCCCTGACGGGCTACAGCGGCGGAGGCAAGAGTATGATCGCCGACTATGAAAGCCCCGACCGTGCAAGCCTTTTGGATGCCCCTCGTCAGTATGCGCTGGGGCAGTCCCACAAGCATCTTCCCGAGATGAAGGCCTATACCGGCCTTGCAAATCCCCCCGTGTTTCTCCCCATCGTGGGAGACTTCTACTCGGGCATGGAGGTCACCGTTCCCCTCTTTGGCGAGGACGTGGGCGGCGCCACCCCCGAGGAGATCCTGGCGCTGTACCACAAGACCTACGACGGCTCACCCCTCGTCCGTGTGGCCAACGCCGACGAGACCGGGTTTTTGTCCGCCGGCTCTATGACGGGGAAGGACAGTATGGAGATCTCGGTGTACGGAAATCCGGACCGTATGATCCTCGTCGCCCGCTACGATAATCTGGGCAAGGGCGCCAGCGGCGCCGCCGTGGAGTGCCTCAACATCCTGCTGGGCGTTGATCCCGCCGCCAACCTCGTTGTATAAATATTCATTGTCAGAACAAAGATATAGGAGCTTACTATGACCACCATCACCCGTATCCCCGGCGGCGTTTGCGCCGCTCAGGGCTTCACCGCAGGCGGCATCCATTGCGGCATCCGCAAAAACAAGACCAAGAACGATCTGTCGGTGATCTACTCCGATACTCGTGCCGCCGCCGCTTGCGTATATACCACCAACCGTGTCAAGGGTGCCCCCCTGACCGTGACCAAGGAGCATATTTCCGACGGCTATGCTCAGGCTGTCATTTGCAACAGCGGCAACGCCAATACCTGCAACGCAAACGGCATGGAGATCGCCGAGCAGATGTCGGAGCTTCTGGGAAGCGCCTTGCAGATCTCTTCCGCCGACGTGGTGGTAGCCTCCACCGGCGTTATCGGCCAGACTCTGGATATCACCCCCATCGCAAACGGCATTTCCGCCCTGACTGCGGGTCTTTCCAAGGACGGCTCTCTGAACGCCGCCTACGGCATCATGACCACCGATACCAAGGTCAAGGAGATCGCCTTGGAGTTCACCGTGGGCGGTAAGACCTGCCGCATGGGCGGTATCGCCAAGGGATCGGGTATGATCCACCCCAACATGGCCACCATGCTGGTGTTCATTACCACAGACTGTGCCATCACCCCCGTCATGCTGCAGAAGGCTCTGTCCACTGACGTGCAGGCCACCTTCAACATGGTCAGCGTGGACGGTGACACCTCTACCAACGATATGGTCTCCATTCTGGCCAACGGCCGAGCTGGGAACGATCTCATCACTTCCGAGGGCGAGGACTTCGATGCCTTCATGACGGCGCTCAATACCCTCACCGTGTACCTCTGTCGTTGCATTGCCGCTGACGGCGAGGGCGCGACCCGTCTCTTTGAGTGCGAGGTCAAGGGCGGTAAGGATATTGAGTCCGCCCGCCGCATCGCCAAGTCCGTCATCTGCTCCTCTCTCATGAAGGCCGCCATCTTCGGTGCGGACGCCAACTGGGGACGCGTGCTGTGCGCCATCGGCTACAGCGGCGTGGAGACGAACGTGAACGGCATTGACGTGGTGTTCTCCTCCCGTAAGGGTGAGATCCTGGTCTGTAAGAACGGAGCCGGCGTGGACTTCTCTGAGGAGATCGCCAAGGAGATCCTTCTGGAGGACGAGATCACCGTCAAGGTCACCCTTTCCGACGGCGAGGCTGAGGCCACCGCCTGGGGATGTGATCTGACCTATGAGTACGTCAAGATTAACGGAGATTATCGCACCTGATAAGGAGTACATCATGGACAACCTTCAATTTTCCAACTTCCAGCGCGCCGAGGTACTGACCCAGGCGCTCCCCTATATCAAGCAGTACGTGGGCAAGACCGTGGTGGTCAAGTACGGCGGCAACGCCATGATCGACGAGCAGCTCAAGCAGCAGGTCATGGAGGACATTGCTCTTCTGTGGCTCATCGGTGTCAAGGTCGTGCTCATCCACGGCGGCGGTCCCGAGATCAGCGATATGATGAAGAAGCTGGGCAAGCAGCCCGAGTTCGTGAACGGTCTCCGCGTCACCGACAAGGAAACCGTGGATATCGTTCAGATGGTTCTGGCGGGCAAGATCAACAAGACCCTGGTCACCCTGCTTCAGATGAAGGGCGGCCACGCCGTAGGACTTTCGGGCATGGATGGCGGCATCATCGAAGCCAAGGTCAAGGACGAGCGACTGGGCTATGTTGGTGAGATCACCAAGGTCCGCGCCAAGCCCATCAACGATCTGTTGGAGAAGAACTACATTCCCGTTGTCTCCACCGTGGCCAGTGACCACGAGGGCAACGTATACAATATCAACGGCGACACCGCCGCTGCATATATCGCCGGAGCACTGGGCGCCGCCCGTCTCATTATGATGACAGACGTGGCCGGTATCCTGC
>JAFXJW010000075.1 GCA_017532045.1 Clostridia bacterium
AAAATGCAAAATGCAAAATGGATGAAGCCTTTTGCTTCGCAAAAGCCAATCTAATGGTAAATTGCGGCAATTTGTAACTTTAAAAATTTCTTGTCCACAAAGGGTATTTGCTGTCATCAATCTCCACTGATCCCTTCTCCCGTTTCCTGATTTTGCGTTTTGCATTTTGCATTTTGCATTTCGGGCGCAGCCCGATAAACCCAAATTTAAAACGCCATCCGCCGAGGCGGATGGCGTTGGTGCGTTACCCGTTGCAGCTACACTTGTTGCGGTCGGTTACGGGCAGGGGGAGAGGAGCGGGGGAGAACTCGGAGACGGGGAAGGCCATGGATCGGAACAGGTCGCAGGGGTTGTCAGGTCCACCGGACACGCACTCCTTATCGGGAATGATAAAATCAGCAGCCGAAATGAGATACTGAGCGGGGCGTACCAGACGAACAAGGGAGAAGATGCCCAGGGAAACCACGAGAATACGCCCGTCGTCATCCTTTCCACCGTGACTACACTCGTGGCATCCGTCGTGACCCCGGTCATAGCCACAGAGAGGGCCAGAGAGACAGCCCGCAATGGCGTGAGGCACGTCGCAGGCGCAGCAGCAGCAGCAAACGGGCTCGCGGCAGAGGGGCTCCAGTACCCGCACACCCAGCACGATAGGCTCTACCACCTCAACAACAGCGGTGGGAACGTTCCGCTCCTTGTAGCAGGGCTCGGGCTCGGCGCAGAAGGCAGTCCCGTCGGAGCTGGAGCGGAATACGCTTACCGAGGAATCTCCGCCGAACAGCACAACTTGCTTTTCCAGCACGGCGATGCCATCAAATTCCGTGGACTGAGTCCCTCCGCCGTGACCGCCGCAGACACAGGCCTCAAAGATGAGCTTGACGTAGAAGCGGATGTGAATGGTGTAGAAGCCTCGATTGAACTGAACGGGATCCAGCCCGATATAGGTCCAGGCAATGCAGGCGTCCTTGACCCGCACCTGCGTGGTGCGGTCAATGATCTCCCGACCCAGATCCGTGAGGAATACCCGCACGTTCTCAAAGCAGTCCCGATCACGGCAGGAATCCAGAATGCGGTTGGTCTCTACGCAAACCGTGCGGGTGTCGCCTCCCTTGCCACATCCGTTCACTGAAGAGCCGCAGGGAATGAAACGATTTTCAGACATAATGTGTACCTCCATATGGATTAGGAGTGCGAAAAAGTTATCGCTACCTCCCGCTACAAGTATATGCGAGGGCGCAGGAATCTGACAGAATTCTACACACACCCAAATATATATGGAAAAAGTGACCCCGAATGTGGAAAAAGAGAGGAAAAAACACAAAAAAATCGTTTGAGGGTATTGCATTTTGGTCGATGATATGGTATAATGTTCTTACCCCAAAAATAATACAAGATTGGAGTTAAGCTATGAACAAGAGCCAACTGATCAAAGTCGTCGCTGAAAAGAGCGAACTGTCCCAGAAGCAGGTTGCTGAGGCCTGGAGCCTGATCGAGAACACCATCCTGGACACTCTGTCCGCAGGTGAGAAGGTTCAGCTGTCCGGCTTTGGTACCTTTGAGGTGCGTGAGCGCGCCGAGAGAAAGGGCCGCAACCCCAAGACCGGTGAGGTCGTTTCCGTTCCCGCATGCAAGTATCTTGCCTTCGTGTCCGCAAAGTCCGTTAAGGAGAACCTGAACTGATATGCGTTTGGACAAGTACCTGAAGGTGGCCCGTATCATCAAGCGACGCACCGTGGCCAATGAGGCCTGCGATGCCGCCCATGTGACAGCCAACGGTCGCCCTGCCAAGGCATCCTACGATGTCAAGGTAGGAGACGTTCTGGAGATCACCTTTGGTGCCCGTACTCTGCGTATCCGAGTTCTGGAGGTTAAGGAAACCGTAGGCAAGGATGCCGCCGCCTCTCTCTATGAGGTGCTGGAATAACCTCCGCTGAGCGAAACAGTCGATTCGTCATAAGCCTGCTTACCGATGCATAGAATTCTTTGAATGATTTGCAACGGAGGCAGGCTTATGATGAGCGATTCCCAACAAAACCCAACTCTGCAGAAGGAACGGGGACATACCCTGGCCGTCCGGGACCGAGGACAGATCACGGTGAGCGGCGTGTCCGAGGTGCTGAGCTTTGATGAAGCGAACGTGCGCCTGGTCACCTCCTGCGGCATACTGAATCTGGAGGGCGAGGCCCTTCGCATCCACGTGTTGAACACCGCCGACGGCGTTGTGGCCGTCACGGGGAAGCTGAGCGGCGTACTGTACGAGGATGCTGATGCTCCTACCGAGCGTACCGCTAAAACCCGCTCCCGACGCTTTTTCGGCCTATGAGCGGCTTGGATCTCTACCAAACCCAAGGTCAAATGCTATGGATGCTGGCATGGGCCTTTGTCACGGGAGCTTGCTTGGGCGTCCTTTATGATCTGCTCCGCGCGCTACGGATGGCCGTAGGTCTTGACCCAAGACAGGGAAGTACGGTGCTGTATCGGGTCGTTCTCTTTGTGGAAGATGTCTTTTTTGCCGTCACAGCGACGGTTGCCTTAATCCTGCTCTGCTATTACACAAACGACGGACTGCTTCGCGGGCCCGCCGTGTGGGGAATGGCGGGCGGTTTCTTTGTCTATGTGCAAACCGTGGGACGGCTGACCGTAAGGATCGAAAAGACAATTTTCCGCCTGCTTCGGAGGCTGGTGTCTCTTGTCCTTTCACCTTTGCGCCGACCCGCTATGTGGGTGTTTCTTACTATACGGAAGGGAGTCCGCTCCGCCTGGCGTGCCCTGTTCGGCAGGGCCTTGGATAGACGGAGAGAGAAAAGACAGGGAAAACAGGTAGACGAACTCAATACCGTACCGCCGGAGCCCGTCCCATTTAATGGGAAGACAGTTTTTTCCACCCGCAGACATTCGTGATCTGCATACCCCTGCTGTGCAGGGGAATAATTCCTTAACAGAAAGGAGATACCATGGAACAGCCATACGACCGTCCTGAGGATCGAGAGCAGGAGCTTCCCGTAACCTCTGATGACAATACTACCCCTCCCGCGCCCGACCCCGAAAAGAGCCTCGGCCGCTCCATGCTTATGAAGGTGGCTCTGGCATCTCTTTTGGTCGCCTCTCTGATCATCAGCATATCCAACGTCATGCGCGCCAACCAGCTCCGTAGTCAAGCCGAGGAATTGCAGGCCGAGTACGATAAGCTGAAGGAGGAGAACCGTAAGCTCCAGTATTTTCTCAATAAGGAAGTGGACGAGGACTACATCATCGAGTACGCCCGTGACGTGCTGGGTATGTTTTTCCCCGACGAGGACGTTTACTATAACGACGTAAATGAGTAAATTTCACCGAAAATCTCTAAGACCAACGGAAAGGAGGCTCAACCATGGCTGAGAAAACAGGTATTAAGGTCATCACTCAGAACAAAAAGGCATGGCACGACTACTTCATTGATGAAAAGTATGAAGCGGGTATTGAGCTGTACGGAACCGAGGTCAAGAGCATCCGCGGCGGAGGTATCAACCTCAAGGATTCCTACTGCCACGTCAAGGACGGCGAGTTGTATGCCATCGGCATTCACGTCAGTCCCTACGAGCACGGTAACATTTTCAATCGTGAGCCCCTGCGTGACCGCAGACTCCTCATGCATAAGAAGGAGATCATGAAGCTGCAAGGACTCATGACCCAGAAGGGCTATACGCTCATACCCCTCCAGGTCTACTTCAAGGGCTCTCGCCTCAAGGTAGAGATCGGTCTCTGCCGAGGTAAAAAGCTCTACGATAAGCGGGATTCCATCGCAAAGGCGGAGTCTGACCGTGAGATCGAGCGCCGCATGAAGGACCGCACCTACCGTAGTTAAATTTCTCCATTTTGAGTTCCGCAGGAACTCTACCGATTCTCTTTACTCTTCACTCTTCACTTTTCTCTCTTCACTTTTTCCCATCCGGGGGTGTACCGGTTTCGACGGGGATCGTGAAGTGCGATAAGCGGGCCGGGCCGGGTAATCCCGTCAAAATGCCCAACCTTAAAAATTAAACGACAACAATTCTGTTGCTCAGGCTGCCTAATTGGCAGTGCCGCGGCTCATAATGCCGCCCGTTCCCCCCGGGAGTACCGCGACCCGAGGCTGAACGTCATGTAGCGGTGCCCGTGCATCGGTGGTTCGCCATTGAGCCGATCACGCACAAAATGGCTGCCTGTGTCCGACTTTGCGTCTGAAGTCGTCCACAGGGAGATCTGATCAGACGATGCGCCCGGAGAAAGTCGCATGGATCGGTTTTCGGACAGGGGTTCGACTCCCCTCATCTCCACCAAACGTGTATTGGACGAACACTTACTTTTTCAGCGGCGGCTTCGCCGTTAAGGTTTCGCTCTGATACGAACAGAAAAAACGCCATCTTAGATGAAAGTCTAAGGTGGCGTTT
>JAFXJW010000076.1 GCA_017532045.1 Clostridia bacterium
CGTCCCAAACAGAGACGCACCGAAAAACGCTCCTCTGTTTGTTGCTACACAAAGTTTTCTAATCTAAACGAGTACGAAAACATAGAGTATGCGTTTTTACCGAAATAAAAACAAATACTTGTTCAGATTAAATATTAACTTTGTGTAGCGTGTGTTATTATATCACAAAATCCCTCAATAGTCAATATAGTTACCGTTATTTTGTAAGATTATCCCAATAAAAACACGGTCAAGGAACAATACTTTACCGCTGTTTTTTCATAATTTTTGAGCATTCGGACATCAAACGGACATCAAAACAGAAACGCCGTTCTGCAAAATCTCGCAAAAACGGCGTTTTTCTCTGTTTTTCTCTTGTCTTCTCGCTTTTTGATAATGTTGTAATTATCTCTTGGAGAACTGAGGAGCGCGACGAGCGGCCTTGAGACCGTACTTCTTTCTCTCCTTCATACGAGGGTCACGGGTCAAAAGACCGGCGGCCTTCAGAGCGGGACGGTACTCAGCGTCAGCGGCCAGCAGAGCGCGGGCAACACCGTGACGGATTGCACCTGCCTGACCGGAGATACCGCCACCGGTTACGTTGGCGACGATGTCAAACTTACCGGTGGTGCCGGTAACGCCGAAGGGCTGGTTGACGATGAGCTTCAGGGTCTCGAGCCCAAAGTACTCATCGATGGAACGGCCGTTGATGGTGATCTCGCCGGAGCCGGGGTAAATGCGGACGCGGGCGACGGACTTCTTTCTGCGGCCGGTGCCGTAGAAGTAGGGCTTTGCACTGGTGTACATATTCATTGACCTTCCTTTCTTAGATTAGCACTCGTAAGTCTCGGGCTTCTGAGCCTCGTGCTTATGAGCGGCGCCTGCATAGACCTTCAGACGGGTGAAAGCCTTGCGGCCCAGGTGGTTGTGGGGCAGCATGCCCTTGATAGCGAGCTCCATAGCGCGCTCGGGCTTGGTAGCCATCATGGTCTTGGCCTGGACAGCCTTCATACCACCGACGTAGCCGGAATGATGGTAGTAGTACTTCTGCTCCATCTTACGACCGGTCAGGACAGCCTTCTCGGCGTTGACGACGATGACGAAATTACCGCAATCGGCGTTGGGGGTGAAGGTGGGGTCGTTCTTGCCGCGCAACAGGTCAGCAACGGCAACGGCAGTTCTACCCATGGGCTTGTCAGCGGCGTCAACGACGTACCACTTACGGACCACGGTCTCGTTCTTCTGCATGTAAGTAGACATTGTTTCTTTCTCCTTTTAGAATCTTCCATGCCGGATCAACCGCTTTTCGGCAAATGGGCATGGGTCATTTTTTTCTCACGGCGCTTATTATACCATATTACTTTTCACTTGTCAAGTACTTTTTGAAAGTTTTTTTGATTTTTTTAATTTAGACTGTGTCAATCTCTCGTTTTCTCGCGTTTTCGCCTATTTTGCTCTTTTGTGCTTTTCCGCCGTTTCATTTTCGGCACATTCGAGCAGGGTGTAGAGGACGCATTTTTGTGCATAATTTACAACGACCCGCTTCTCCTCCGAACAGGCTCCCTGCCTCCGTTTCGTCACACAAGCAGTTCTTTCCCTTCTTCTCTCCGCATAGAATGGAATAATCGGGGCGGTTGCCCCAAAAGAAAGGACGGTCATAGCATGGAGCTTACATATTTACCCGAGGGGCAGATCCTCTCAACCCTTCGCAATCGGGAGTACACATCCAGTCTTGGGGGGCTGGAGCGAGCCATGGAAACGGGCGCCATCATCGAGGGCACGGCGGTGCTTTGCGACGGGGATTTCAATTTGCACGTAGAATTTCCCTCCCTTGCGGGAGTGAGAGGCATCATTCCGCGGGAGGAGGTAGTATGGAGTCGTGACGGGGATCCCCCCAAGGACATCGCCATTCTGACCCGTGTGGGCAAGGCGGTGGCCTGCAAGGTGACGGGCATTGAGGCGGCGGAGGGAGAGATCCCCACGGTGCATCTGTCCCGCCGTTTAGCCCAAGCGGAATGCGCCACAAGCTACCTGGAGGGGCTTTCCCCCGGGGATATCATTCGGGCAAAGGTGACCCATCTGGAGAGCTTTGGGGCGTTCGTGGACGTGGGGTGCGGGGTTGCTTCCCTCCTGTCCGTGGACTGCATCTCCATTTCCCGCATATCTCACCCTCGGGACAGACTCTACAACGGACAAATGATCTGGTGTGTTGTGAAGAGTGTGGACAGGGAGACGGGGCGGATATTCGTATCCACCCGAGAGCTTTTGGGCACGTGGGAGCAGAATGCGGCACGCTTCACCCCGGGACAGACGGTGGCGGGGATCGTACGAAGCGTAGAGGATTACGGAGTATTCGTAGAGCTGGCGCCCAATCTGGCAGGGCTGGCGGAGGTGCGGGACTGTGACCGGGAGGCGGTTCGCTCTCTCGTAGGGCGTACGGCGGCTGTATTCATTAAGAGCATCATCCCCGAGCGCATGAAGGTCAAGCTGGTGTTGATCGACGCCTACCGCAGCGAAACACCGCCTCTGCCTCGGCTCCACTACTTCATTCGGGGCGACGAAACGCCCCACATTGACAAATGGTTCTATTCACCCGCAGGTGCAAGGAAAAGGGTGGAGACAATTTTCAGTGAAAAAGCAGGATCCTAAGCGAGAGTCAAACCAAAAGAGCTTCCCGAAAGGCAAACCGATAGCCCCTGTTCGCATGAACGGGGGCCTCTTTCTATGTCCCGGGGAAAGTCTTCCTTTTGCCATCGCCTCAAGCCACAATGCCACAGATACATTCGTTAACAAATGGTGAAATTTCTTGAAATACGGTTTACAATTTCCTGGATTTGTGCTATAATATACAGGAATATATTTATAAGGAAGGTAGATTATGCAGATCATCCGCATGCGGGTCGGGGACACCCTGGAGCTAAAAAAGCCGCACCCCTGTGGGGAGAAGCACTTCCGTGTCATGCGGGTAGGGAGCGAGATCCGCATTCTTTGCGTCGGCTGCGGACGGGATATGGTACTGGATCGAGTCAAGCTGGAGAAATCCATCCGCAAGCTCATTCCGGCCGAAGAATCCGCTCCTTCTGACTAACGCCCGTTGAATTTCCGCTCGATCCAACCACTTCAATAAAAGAAAGGCTATACACATGGATTCCAATCACACCTCCACCGCCAAGCTCGGCAAGAACGGTCTGCTCAAGCCTCTGAGCTCTGTAAGGTCCTTCTGGGACAAGACCGTCGGCGAATACGGATACCTGCTTTTCGCCGCCATCATCCCCGTGGTACTGTTCTATCTCATCTACCTCATCGGTCAACAGCTCTATCCCTTCGGAGACGGAACTGTTCTGGTGCTTGACCTCAACGGCCAGTACGTCTCCTTCTACGAGGGTCTTTACAACATCCTCCACGGCGAGGCGGATCTGCTCTATTCCTTCTCCCGAAATCTGGGCGGTGAGTTCCTGGGCATCTACGATTACTACGTAGCCTCTCCCTTCGCCATGCTTCTGGCTCTGCTTCCCCAGCGCTTCATGCTGGAGGGGCTGCTCCTGCTCTTTCTTTTGAAGGCCGGACTTTGCGGTCTCTTCATGGGTATCTACCTCCACAAGCATGCCGCCGGCGAGCCCAACCGCCTCACGGTCATTGCGTTCTCGGTCATGTACGCCATGTCCTCCTACTGCGTGGTGCAGCAGCACAACTCCATGTGGATCGACGCCGTTTTGTGGCTTCCCCTTCTCTGCCTTGGCATTGAGTCCCTCATCAAGTACGGCCACTTCCGCCTCTACGTTTTTTCCTTGGCTATCACCATCCACAGTAATTTCTACATCGGGTACATGGTGGTGATCTTCACTCTCCTCTACTGCTTCTATTACTACTTCGCTCATAATCAGAACAACGAGAACAACCCCCTTGGAGAAAAGTCCCACTTTATAAAATCGGTGGGGCGTGTAGCCGCTTGGTCGGTGCTGGCCGTAGGCATTGCCGCTCTTGCCATTCTGTCGGCACGGTACGCTCTGTCCTTCGGTAAGAACGAGTTCTCCAACCCCAACTGGGAGGTCACCCAGAAGTTCGATCTTTTGGAATTCTTCTATAAATTCCTTCCCTCCTCCTACGATACGGTTCGTCCCTCCGGTCTACCCTTCGTGTATTGCGGTGTTCTGACTCTGATCACGGTTCCCGCCTTCTTCATGAGCAAGAAGTTCTCCGTGCGGGAAAAGGCCGCCGCCGCCATTCTCATCCTCGTCTTCGTGGCATCCTTTGCCACCAGCTCTATCGACCTGGTCTGGCACGGTTTCCAGAAGCCCAACTGGCTCAACTACCGCTACAGCTTCATGCTGTGCTTCCTCCTGATCTCGCTGGGCTACCGTGCCTTTGATCAGATACAGTACACCTCCCGTCAGGCTTTGGCGGGTACGATCGTGGGCATCGGCGCGTTCACCATCGTTTTGCAGAAGTTTACCGACGTTCTGGTGGAGGAGAATGAAAAGCTGGTCATTCGCCCCTTCGCCACCATTTGGCTGACTCTGGGCTGCCTCTTTGCATACTTCATCGTGATCTCACTCATGAGCAAGGTCAAGGAGAGGAAGAAGGAGACCGTGGCTATGGTTCTGCTCCTACTGGTCTGCGTGGAGGTCTTCCTCTCGGGTCTTTCGGATATGAACCAGCTGGACAAGGACGTAACCTTCTCCAAATATTCCCGCTACAACAAGATGATCGACACCCTCCGTCCCATTGCAGAGACGGTTCAGGAGCATGACGACGGCTTCTACCGCATGGAAAAGACCTACTTCCGCAAGACCAACGATAACTATGCGCTGAACATCAAGGGCCTCTCCTGCTCCACCTCTACCCTCAACCGCGACACCATTGACTTCCTCAGAAGCATGGGCTACGTATCCCGCTCCCACGTGTCCAGATATCTGGGTGGCACGCCCGTCAACGACTCTCTCCTGGGCATCAAATACCTCATTACCAACAAGGATGTGAGCGACTACTACGGCCCCGCCCTCTTTACCCCCGAGGACTACGGTTATCCTGAGGGATACGAGCCCGACGGAAAGTACAACGTCTACTATAACGAGCTTGCTCTGTCCTTCGCTTACGGCGTATCCGAGGGCTGGCTCTCCTTCGATTACAACGACTACGACAATCCCTTCGACCGCCTCAACGCCATGATCACCGTCATGCTGGGGGAGGATGAAACGGTACAGGTCTTTAAGCCCGCCACTCAAAACGGGGATCCCGAGGTTGATAACATTACCGTGGGCAAGACGACTGACGGTCACCACTCCTACAAGGAAACCGACACGACCAAGAACGGCGCTCTGTATTACAGCTATACCGTTCCCGCCAACACCGACATGTACCTCTACTTCCCCAACAACTACCTGCGTCAGGTCAAGCTGGGCATTGCCACCAAGGACGGCGGCAAGAGCGCCAGCTACTCCTCCAAGGGTACCTTCGGCGCCGGCGACTCCAACAGCATCATTGATCTGGGCGAGTCTTCCTCCGGCGAGCTGTACCTGAAGGTCACCATTGACAATGACTCCAACAACTTCTACGTCCTTCCCAAGGACTCCTATATCTACTACATTGATATGGAGGTCTTCAGAGACGCCTTTACCCGCCTGGGGCAGACCCAGCTCATCATTGACAGTGAGTCCACCGATAGCCACATTTTCGGCACGGTGACCACCACGACCGATAGCCAGCTCATGTTCACCTCCATTCCCTACGACGAGGGCTGGAATATCTACGTGGACGGCCAAAAGGTAGATATTTATGAGGCAAACAACGCCCTCGTTTCCTTCCGTGTGGAGGGCGCAGGTCTCCATGAAATCGAGATGAAATATATGCCCACCACCATCGCCTTGGGCATCTTTGTCTCGGTTACCTGCCTTGTGGTCTTCATTCTGATTCTGATTGCCTATCCCTTTGCAAAGCGAGTTCCCTACCTCCGTCGCTTCCTCATGATAGAGGGGGAGGAGCTTCCCCTTCTGGCCACGCCTGAATACAGAGCCGGTCTTGAGGCGGATGACCTTGGTGTTCCCGATGGGGGAGAACCCACCTCCGACGAGATGATCGCCGAGGCCAAGGATGCTCGGTACGGCAAGATTCGGGGAGCTGATCACCTGCTGAACAAGAAGCCCAAGAAGAAGTCTCAGGGAGGCGCCAACCAGAAGGGCGGAAAGAAGTAACCGCTCATCCCTTCATACCCACGCAGGAGCCGTTCCTTCACCGTTACGGCTCCTGCTTTCCAAAGGAGTGTCTATGTACTACTATATTCGAGGCGAGTTGGTCGTCTCTACCCCCAACATGGCCGTGGTCGATGCGGCAGGCGTGGGTTACAAAATGACGATCAGCGAAAATACCTACCGCACCCTTCCCCGCCGCACCGATAAGAACCCTACCGTGACGCTGTACTCCTACCTATCTGTCCGAGAGGATGGCATTGAGCTTTTCGGATTCATGAACGAGCGGGAGCTTTCCTCCTTCAAGATGCTCCTATCCGTATCGGGCGTAGGCCCCAAGGCAGCCATGGCTATTCTGTCCCTCCTGACGCCTGAAAAATTCGCTCTGGCAGTCTGCACCGAGGATAAGAAGACCATTTCCAAGGCCAGCGGCATAGGCCCGAAAACCGCCGCCCGCATCATTCTGGAGCTACGGGACAAGCTCATGAAGGAGACCTCCATCGACGAGGATCTGTCCGTAGCTGTCTTGGATCATTCCGCCGAGGCGGCAGGCGCGCCTGCACGGGGCAAGCTGAGCGAGGCTATGGATGCCCTTCTGGTTTTGGGGTACTCCCGTGCCGAGGCGCAAAACGCTCTGAAGTCTATTGATACCCAGGCGCTTTCTATCGAGGACATCATTAAGGAAGCCTTGAAGAAGCTCATGAAACAGTAAAGGAGGAGAATGTTCATGCAGAATCATGATATGGATTTCGGTTTCATTGACGACGATAGTCTGGGTCTCGGGGACACCGACTTTGAAAACCGCATCGTCTCCACCTCCTTTGGTGTGGGAGACGAAACAGAGGTCTCCCTGCGCCCCCGTCGCATGGAGGAGTACATCGGCCAGGACAAGGCCAAGGAAAATCTGACCGTCTACATTGAGGCCGCCAAAATGCGAGGAGATTCTCTGGATCACGTCCTTCTGTACGGCCCTCCCGGTCTGGGTAAGACCACTCTTTCGGGCATCATCGCCGCCGAGATGGGTGTGAACCTGCGAGTCACCTCGGGCCCTGCCATCGAAAAGCAGGGTGATTTGGCCGCTCTGCTCACCAATCTGAATCAAGGAGACGTGCTGTTTATCGACGAGATCCACCGCCTCCCCCGCACCGTAGAGGAGATCCTCTACCCTGCTATGGAGGATTTCGCTCTGGACATCATCATCGGAAAAGGCCCTGCCGCCCGCTCCATCCGCATTGATCTACCCAAGTTCACCCTGATCGGCGCCACCACCCGCGCGGGTCAGCTGACGACCCCTCTGCGCGACCGCTTCGGAGTTCTCCTCAAGCTGGAGCTGTACACCCCAGAGCAGCTTTCCGAGATCGTCAAGCGGAGCGCCTCCATTCTGGGTATTCCCGTATCCGAGGACGGCGCTCTGGAGATCGCGTCCCGCTCTCGAGGCACCCCCCGTATCGCCAACCGCCTGCTCAAGCGTGTCCGTGATTTCGCCATGGTACAAGGAAGATCCGAGATCGACGAAGCCGTGGCCATGTTTGCTTTGGAGCGCTTGGAGATCGACGAGCTGGGCCTGGACAACACCGACCGCCGCATGATGGAGGCCATCATTCAGTTCTACGGAGGCGGTCCTGTCGGCCTGGACACCCTGGCCGCTACCATCGGCGAGGAGGCTATCACCATCGAGGACGTTTACGAGCCTTACCTCATGCAGCTTGGCTTCATCCAGCGCACCCCCCGTGGTCGCTGCGTGACCCGTTTGGCCTACGAGCATCTGGGGCTCAAGCCCCCCGCATCCAGACAGTCCAGGGACGCCAACGACCAGCTCAAATTTTTCGAGGAAGGCATCTCCGACGAAGGCTGACGATTCCGTTAATACCCAAGAACCCCGCCGTGCATTCGGCGGGGTTCTTTTTGTTTGTATCTTGAAAACCACCAGCAGTGCTGGTGGTTCCAAAAAGCTTTAGCTTTGCCCAGTTTATTTATCCGAGCGAAGCGAGGAACCCGCTCCTTTGCAAATAATAAAATTTAAGCTGTCAAAACGGCTATAGATACTTACTATTTCAA
>JAFXJW010000077.1 GCA_017532045.1 Clostridia bacterium
GAGGTGCCTCCCTTACGGAACCCACCACCTGTGAGCGCGACCCCTTCGCCCAGGTCGGGACGAAGGAGTCTGAATGCGCGGAAGGTCGAGGATACCCGATGGCCCGCACAAACGGCGGAGCGCCGTCCGCGCGGAACACGCCCGAAACGCGGAAAAGAACGAGGAAACTCATCTCACATCCCCGCGAATAGGCCAAACCCGCGAGCTCGGCGCTCCGCCGAGGTTGCGGACCTCCGGCGACCCGTGAAGTGATGGCGCATAAGGCCCTTTTGCCCCTCGGCAAAAGGGCGCGCCGAACAGGGGATAGGATTCTTAAGGAAAGTACCCGGGTACTTTCCTTAAGTGGCGATTCTTTTGGTACTTTTCTTTCGCCACGGAAAGAAAAGTACATAATTCCATCTCCCCGATAAACCCAAATTTGAAAACCATTCATCCACACGAAAACGGAGCCGCCCGTCAAGGGTAGCTCCGTTTTTGTCTTAATGCAATTTTCGGGGTGTGTCGATCAAGCCCGTCAGATAGTCAAGGCTGACGTTATAATATTTGGCCAGCTTCACGTATTTGTCAATACCCATCATTTGGCGTCCTGTCTCGTATTTGCTGACCTGTTCCTGCGTAGTCTGTAGTACCTTGGCAATATCCTCTTGGCTTAGGTCGCGATCCTCGCGTAAATCCTTCATGCGCTGAAAAATATCCATTCTTCTTTTCAATACAATTTCTTCGGCGTGTCGATCAGACCCATTAAATAATCCAAACTCACGTTGTAATATTTCGCAAGCTTGATATACTTGTCAGCTCCCATCATTTGCTTGCCCGTTTCGTACTTGCTGATCTGCTCACGGGTGGTTTGCAGAATTTCCGCAACGTCGGCTTGCGTGAGGTCGTGATCCTCTCGCAGATCCTTGAGGCGTTGATAATGGTTCATGGGTGATCCTCCGCATTCAATTATTTTGAATGAATCTATTGACATTATATCCCATAGGGTGTATAATAAGAAAAAGCGTACCCTAAAGGGTACAATCGAAGGCATATATAATGAAATCTACCATCACCACTCTCTATTACGGCAACCCGCCGCCCTTTGAACGCAGGCCCCCGTTCCCCCTACCGAAACGCCCCGTGGGCGGGTCAAGGCCACCAGAGAGGCCCTTGCCGCTACCCTTACCCCCGGGCAGGCGGCCCTGCTGGAGGCCTACGACGAGGCCACGGATGCTCTGGCCGAGGAGAGGGAGCGGGAGCGCTTTGCCGAGGGGCTTCGCATGGGGGTGCGGCTGGGGGCGGAGTGCTTCGGGGAGGCATAGGGCGGCGGTTTATTTCGGGGCGGCTTATTTCGGCTTATAAAGCCGCTCCAACCAGTCCATACCCAGCGCCACTCCCCACAAAACCACCCCGAACACCCCCACGGCTCTCCCGTAGGCGTGGGCGTACAGGAGGACTTCTCCCCGCATGGGACTGTCAAAGAGGATCCAAAGGCAGCACAGGCAGAACAGAATTCCCATGTGTCCCGCCGACAACAGCCGTGCCGCATAGGGACAGAGCCGCCATGGGCTTTTGTTCTGCGGAGTACGGTTGCCGCCCATGTCTTCACCTCCTTTTTTGTGCCTTGCATGATCACCAAAATGGTTAAATTTGGTTCTTTGAGGCCGATTTGATGTATGTTTGATTTAATTATACATAAAAATATACAATTTTGCAAGGGCAAATTTATTCATCGAGAGGGAACTTCTTCCGGATCGGTAGGCAAGAAAAAGCATTATGGGTCAAGTATATTTCTTGATTCTTCTTGATAGGAGCCGGCAAGTTTTTCCGTCGGTGTTATAATTTACAGATTTTGCTCCTTGTAGTTCTCTCTTTGATGTGTGGTATACTGGTAGTGCGACAGGCCTCGACGCCAATCGCCAAAAGGAGAAGAAACATGTCAACACCCATGCCGCGTCCCCGTCTGCTCATGACTCTGTTGGATGAGCGCTACTACGAGGAATCCACCAATCGTCCCGTCGTCTGCCGTTTGTGGCGTATGCGTTCCCAAACCTTTGAGGGGCGAGCGCACTACGCTGTCGGTATGGAGAGCCTGACCCGACGGTATCTCTACTGCGTGGGGTCGGACGAGGCCGCCGCCCGACGGCTTTTCGGGAGCATCGTTGAGGGAAAACTGTCTCCCCTCCATCTGAGGGAGGTGGTGGAGGACTTTCTGTGGGAGGCGGAACAGGGGGAGATCTCTGCACAATCCCTGTCGTGAAATTGCCCGATCCCCTTTACAAACGAGGAAAAGTATGGTATAATAGGGTAACGACCTCCCCGAAAGGAGAATTATCCCATGAAATGTCCCGCCTGCGGCAATCCCGACCTCAAGGTGATCGACTCCCGTCCCATCGAGGAGGGGAACAGCATCCGTCGCCGCCGTGAATGCCTGCAATGCGCCAAGCGCTTTACCACCTTTGAAATGATCGAGCAGGCTCAGATCATCGTCATCAAAAAAGACGGCAATAAAGAGCCCTTTGACCGCAATAAGCTGGTTACGGGTATCCTGAAATCCACCCGTAAGCGCCGTTCCGTGGACGCCGAGGCCATCGTGGACGAGATCGAGGCCGAGCTCCAGAACACCCTCCACCTGGAGGTGACGTCGGTGGAGCTGGGTGACCGTGTGCTGGAAAAGCTTCGGGACATCGACGAGATCTCCTACGTCCGCTTCGCATCGGTGTACCGTGAGTTCACCGACGTGGATTCCTTTATGGACGAGCTCAAGAAGCTCAAGAAGAAGCACGCCAAGTCTAAGAAGACCGAGACTCCCGAAAATTGATCGACCGACCCGCATCGCGCCCGTGATGCGGGTTTTTGAGACAGAACTATGAAAGGAGACCGTGACATGAAGTACTACGGAAAAGAAAAATGCCGTATTTTGAAGGAGATCCGTGCCGAGATCGCTCGCCAGAACGATATTGAATGGGTGGTCTCCGAATGCAAGCATCAGGGCAACTGCAAGGGAACCTGCCCCAAGTGCGAGCAGGAGGTCAGAAAGCTGGAAAAGGCGCTGGAGAGACGGGAGGCGCTGGGTAAGCGAGTCGCCGTGGTGGGGGTTTCTGCCTCTATTGCCCTGTCGGTGACGGGGTGTGTGAATCCCTTCTCCCAGACCACGGCGGGTACGCCCCTGCCTGAGACAGGGGATTCTCTGCCTCCCAATACCGAGAGCGAATCTCTCCATGAGACCTCCGCCCAGGGCGAGGAGGTGGTGACCGAAATGGGAGAACTGATCGTCCCCGGCGAGGAAACTACCGAGGAGATCACCGAGTTTGAGACCATGGAGAACCTTATGGGTGAGCTTGTTGACGGTGAGTTTCTGGAGGAGACCACCGAGCCTGAGACTGAGGAGCCCCTCATGGGTGACCCCGTTGTGGAGGGTGAGTACCCCGAGGAGAGCACCGATGACGAGCGGGAAACCGCTCTGATCCGCCCCCCGTTGGCGGGAATGCCTGTCTTTGAGGAGGACACCGATTGGGACGAGGACGAGTATGAGGACGAGGACGACTCGCTTATGGATTTTGACGAGTATGAGACCGCCAAGATGGATCCCATCATCCTCGGGCAAGCGCCCGATGCAGAGGAGTGATGGGCTATGACGGATAGAACCGTGCCCACCTTTCCCTTGGCCTTTTGGGATCGCCTCCGCATGGCTACCGACGGCGCAGGGGTGACCGCCCTCGTAGGGGCTTTCGGATGCCCCCTGCAATGCAAGTTTTGCATCAATCCCCAAACCTGGAAGGGAAGAACCGACGGAAAACCTCCCTTCATCCGTGTGACCCCTGAGGAGCTGTATGACCGAGTTAAGATCGACAACCTGTACTATCTGGCCACGGGGGGCGGCGTGACCTTCGGCGGAGGTGAGCCTCTGCTTCATACGGATTTCTTGACGGCCTTCCGTGCTGTGATCCCAAAGGAATGGCACATCTACGCTGAGACCTGCCTTCATATTCCCGAGGAGGGTGTCCGTGCTGCCGCCGAGGTGGTGGATCACTTCTTCGTGGACATCAAGGACATGAACCCCACCGTCTACAAGGCCTATACGGGGCGGAACAATACCTCTGTCAAGGAAAATCTTGCCCTGCTTCTGTCCCTCGTGGGGGCGGAACGCATCACCGTCCGTGTGCCCCGCATCCCTGACTTCAACACCGCCGCCGACGTGGAGGCCTCCGTGGACGAGCTGAAGGGAATGGGGGTTACCATCCTCGATGTTTTTTCTTACAAGATCCCCCGTCCCCGTGGATGAGGACTACTCAGAAGAAAGGCCGAACGGGCAACCGTCGGCCTTTTTGTCCCTGAAAGAGAAAAACGGCTGAAAATCGAAAAAATGCAGTCACGGCCTTGACAAATCCCCCCAAAAATTGTAAAATAGTAAAGATGTATAATCTATTTATTCTCAAGGAAAGAGGTATCCCCTATGTCCACTCAAATTTCGGCTCACATCACCGAGGTCTACGAAAAGATCAAGGGCAACATTGGCAAGGTCATCGTCGGCAAGTCCGACACCATTGATATGCTCATCGTCTCCATGCTCTGCGGCGGCCACGTGCTGCTGGAGGACGTGCCCGGTACGGGTAAGACGGTGCTGATCAAGTCTCTGGCCGCATCCGTGTCCTGCGAATATAAGCGCATCCAGTTCACCCCCGACCTGCTCCCCTCCGACATCACGGGCGTGAATTTCTTCAACATGAAGAAGTCGGAGTTCGAGTTCGTCCCCGGCCCCATCTTTGCCAACATCGTCCTGGCCGACGAGATCAACCGCGCCACCCCCAAGACCCAGTCGGGTCTTCTGGAGTGCATGGAGGAGATCCAGGCCACCATCGACGGCAAGACCTTCAAGCTGGCTCAGCCCTTCATGGTCATCGCCACCCAGAACCCCGTGGAGTCCATGGGTACCTTCCCCTTGCCCGAGGCCCAGCTGGATCGCTTTCTCATGAAGGGCCGAATGGACTATCCCACCCACACCGAGGGCGTGGACATTCTGGCTCGCTTTGATAAGCTCTCCCCCTTGGATAGCCTGAAGCCCGTAGTCACCGCCGAGGAGCTGGTGACCGCTATTCGGGAGCTGCCCAAGGTCTACATCTGCCGTGAGCTGATGGGCTACATCACCTCCATCGTGGAGAAGACCCGCAACTATCCCAAGGTGCTTCTGGGCGTATCCCCCCGTGGCGCTCTGTCCCTCATGAAGGCCGCCAAGGGCTACGCCGCCATTGCAGGCCGCAACTACGTCACCCCCGACGACGTCAAGCGGGCCGCCCATCCCGTGCTGGATCACCGTCTCACCCTGGAGAACGCCGCCCGCATCAAGAAGAATGCCGCCTATGAGATCGTCGAGGACATCCTCGGCATGGTCACCGTTCCCACCGAGGCCGTGTTTGAGGAGAGATAAGCCATGCCCATGACTATCCCATCCGCTTCCGCCCTGCTTTCGGGTGGATCGGTGGTCGGCACGGGGACGGAGAGCGCCGTCAACGGGCTTCTGGACTTCATCACGTCTCCCTACTTTACCGCGTTGATCGTGGTGCTGGCGGTACTTTTGGTGCTGTGGATCCTGCTCAAGATCTACGGCTCCATGCGTGCCTCCAGACTGAATCGCATCATCTATGAGCGCCACTTCTCCGAGGAGGGGGTGTACGAGGGCGAGGAGGTTGAGCTGGTGGAGATCATCCGCAACCCCGGCTTCTTTCCCCTCCTGGGCGTAGATGTGGAGTCCTACTTCTACAACGAGCTGGAGCTGGAGGAGTACGAGCATGACGGGCACAGCACCATGCAGTACTGCATCTCCCGCTTCAATCTGTGGCCCTACATGCAGATCAAGCGCCACCACCGCATCACCGCTAAGAAGCGAGGCCATTACAAGCTTCAGATCGCCACCATCTACGCCAAGAAGGGCCCCATCCCCATGGAGGCCCCCGCCGAGCTGTACGTCTACCCCAAGGCGGTTTCTCTGGGACTTCCCGTCATCGCCGTGGGGCGTATGCAGGGAGATTTCGTGTCCCAGCGCCCCCTGTTTTTGGATCCCTTCTCCCTGTCGGGCATCCGTGATTACCGCTTCGGAGACCCCGTCTCCCAGATCAACTTCAAGGCCTCCGCCAAGGTGCCCTTGACGGGCTCCTCGGGCTCACCCCTGAAGGTCAACGCAAGGGATTTTTGCGCCTCCCGCAGGCTTATGATCTATATGGACTTCCACCTGCCCATGGGCAGTAAGATCGACGGTCGGGAGTACGACCGCCGTGCCGAGCGAGGGCTCTCCTTCTGCGCCGCCCTCATCCGAGACGCCATCTACGGAGGCTTTTCGGTGGGCTTTGCCGCCAACTGTAAGGCCATCGACGGGGAGATGTCTTCCCGCTTCCCCTGTGAGGGGTCGGACGCCCATCTCGTCGCCATCATGAAGGAAATGGCTCGTATGAACCCCACCGACGGCGCCTCCTTTGCCTCTCTTTTGGAGGCCGATATCCGAGAGGGTATGCGGGACACCGAGATCATCATCATCGCTTTCGATCACAACGAGGACGTGCTGGATCGCATCACCACTCTGGAGCAGTTCGGCAACTCGGTGCAGACCGTGATCCTGGAGGGAGGTGACGAGGATGGCAACTGATAAGAGAGTTACCCTCTCCGAAACTGAGCTGAACGAGCGGTACACAGCCGCCGTCCGCAGGTTCGCCACCATATCGGGTTGGCGGGAGTATCTGGCTCTGGCCGAGGAATTTCGCGCTTTGGATACCCACAAGGACTCTGCCCAAAAATACACCCAATGCGTCAAGGCCGCCTCGGCCTCCGCCTATCGGGATGTGACCGAGAACATTCGCTCCAAGGGGAGCGACGCCACCGCCGCCGACTATCGGGAGGCCGCCCGTATCCTACAGATCATTCAGGATTATCAGGACGCCCGTGAGGTCATGCGGGTGTATACCGTCCGAGCCACCGTCCTGACCTACGACGCCGCCATGGCCATTCTGTCGGACTCCGAGGCCACCACCGAGGCGCTGGGCGAGGGCGTGGCCATGCTCAAGTCCATCAAGGGCTACAAGAACACCCGTGAGCTGATCGAGCGCTTTGAGCGGTACTACTTTGAACGGATGTACAGCGAGGCCCTCCGACTCATGGAGAGCGGACACGTTTTCTCGGAGTTCGAGGAGGCCGCCGAGCTGTTTGAAAAGATCTCTGAGTACTCGGATGCCGCCCAGCAGGCCGCCGCCTGTCGCAAGAGAGCCAATAAGCTCCGCCCCAAGGAAAAGAAAAAGAAGGAAACGCCTGCCCCGTCTCCCACTGCGGGTGGGGACGAGACCCTGCGGGTCAAGGGAAAGCCCCGTGGGGAGGGAAGCGCCTCCAAGGGAGAGGCGGAATCCGTCAAGCCCCCCAGACGTAGGGTGAGGGACGACGAGACCCGTAACACCCTGGTGGAGGTGTGGCGCAGTATGGATAAGCGCCGCATGGTGGATTTCATCATATGGCTGGTTCTCCTGGCCGCCGACGTAGCCGCCTCCATGATCCTGCCGAATTTGGAGGGGGAATACTTCGGGGCCAACCAGAATTCCATCCGTGTGGCCACGGTTCTGGCCGCCGCCGTTATTCTGGCCATGGGATTTAGAGCCTTTTTGCGGATGCTCACCGCCAGCATGCGCAAAAAGCTGGCTCAGGCAGCCCTCAGATTCGCCAAGAGGCTGGCCGCGCCCGTTGTTAAGCTGATCACCAAGCTGCTTCTGTCCATCGGTATCGATCTGTCCCGCCGCAACCGCTTGGGCGGTCGGGATGAGAGAACCTTCGTGTTTGACGATGCCGAGCGGGTCAAGAAACCCAAAAAGAAGCTGAAGAATGACCTGAAATGGGTGGATCAGACCGACAACGCCGCCCGGGTGCGTTTCATCTTCATCGACTACATGGTTCGTCGTATCCGAAAGGGGTACTTCATGAGGCGGAGCATGACCCCCGCCGAGATCTGCGTCGAGGTGGCCGTGGAGGAGGACGAGAAAAATCTGTTCGCCGTCTACGAAAAGGCTCGCTACGGAGGGCAGAGGGGGCTCGAGGAGATCACCGACGCCGTGGTGGGGGAGCTGCAGATGGTCAACCGCAGGCGCAGTCAGTAAATATCTGTACCTCTATGGGAGAGCCTCCGATCAATCGGGGGCTTTTCCCTTGACCCGAGGAAGGCGTAAGCGGTACGCCTACAAGGACGGGAAGGGGCGGAATCTGCCTAAAACGGAGGAAAGATGGCTTTATACGTAAATATTTTTTTGAAACCGTTGCAATTTTCGGGATTTTGTGATATACTATTTCTGATTAGAACATGATAAGGATGGATTTTCTATATGCCTACCCGAATGCCCTCCCGCTTTATTGAGTGCGGAAAGATCATCAATACCCACGGCTGTCACGGCGACGTGAAGGTGGAGCCTTGGACGGATACCCCTCGGGATCTGATTGATCTGGGGCGGGTCTTTGTCGGCGAGGGAGAGGCCAAGCGTGAGATCAAGATCCTTCGGGGTTCGGTCATGCAGGGGAGATTCCTCATGCTGTCGCTGGAGGGTGTGACGGATATGAACGCCGCAGACTCCCTGCGAAACACCGTGCTGTACGCCGACCGTGAGGATTTCCACCTGGAGGAGGGACAGTATTTCCTGTCGGATGCCATTGGCCTGCCCGTCCTGGACGGCCGAGAGGGCAGAGAGGGGATCGTGCTGGGTAAGGTTACCGATATCTCCCCCAACGCCGCTTCGGATATCTACACCGTTACCACTCCCGACGGAGCCGAGGTGCTGGTTCCCGCCATCCCTGTTTTCGTTACCGAGGTCAGACCCGGGGAGTACATCCGCATGATGCCCATTGACGGCATGTTCGAAAATGGGGATGCCACCAAGGAGAATGATTGATGCGCTTTGATATTATGACCCTGTTCCCCGCCCTTGTGGAGCAAGTGCTGGGGGAGAGCATCATTGGCCGAGCCCAAGAGGCGGGATACACCACCGTCAAGGCTCACAATATTCGGGACTATTCCGAGGATAAGCACCGACGGGTGGACGACACCCCCTACGGCGGCGGCAAGGGCATGCTCATGGCCGCCCCTCCCATCTATAATTGCTACCGGGGCGTGCTGGCCGATCAGCTGAAGGACGGCTTCGACGGCCGTCGTCGTGTTATATACCTTTCTCCGGGAGGGCGGGTGCTGACCCAGCAGATCGCCGAGGAGCTGGCGAGAAATTACGATAACCTCATCCTGCTCTGCGGTCACTACGAGGGCGTTGACCGCCGCATCGTGGAGGAGATCGTGGACGAGGAGATCTCCGTTGGGGATTACGTATTGACGGGGGGAGAGATCCCCGCCTGCATTCTGGTGGACTGCGTGGCGCGGCTCACCGATGGCGTGCTGGCCGCTCCCGAATGCTATGAGAACGAAAGTATTTCCTCGGGGCTTTTGGAGTATCCCCAGTACACGAGACCCGTGGACTACCACGGTATGCAGGTGCCTCCCGTTCTTTTGTCGGGAGACCATAAAAAGATCGAGGCGTGGCGGTATGAGGCCGCTCTAGAGCTGACCCGCCGTCAGCGACCCGATCTGCTTCCTCCCGAGGACGAGACCTCGGAGGATCCGTCGGATAAGACCAAGAAGAAAAAATAGTTTATTCAGAGTTCCAACGTCAACCGAAAGGAGGGGATCATATGGCAAAATCCAAAGGCCGCAGTATCCTGTGGGGTGCCTTGAACCGTGGAACCGCTAAGCTGTATCGCCTGCTGGCAGGCTCTGTGATCGGCCGTGTCATGACAGGCTATCGGCGTGCCGATACTGCCTTTGCCAAGGGCAAGCGCTATACGGGACGCCACACCTGCGCCCCCATGTCCCCTGCCCGTCTGCGTCTTCTCTCGGCTCTGGAGTCGGGGCTTCTGTTCAAGGGCATCCGTGCCCTGTTCGGGGGGCTTCTGGGGCTACCCCTGGCGCTGTACGGCCTGTTTTTGATGACCTACGGCATGATCGGAGCGGTTTCCTACTTCGTTTTCCCCATGATCTATACCCCCTTGGCACCCGATGTGGAGCATCTGGTGCTGTCTGCGGTATTTGCTCTTGTGGCGATCCCTCTGGTTCTCACCAAAAAAACCTTGGCCGAGACGTTGGGGGCCGGCGGTATTCCTTATCTCATTTTCGTCCGCTTCTTGGGCATCCCGCGGGATCGCTTGGACATCCCTCGCCGCAAGCTTCCCGTCGTCCTGCCCTATGTCACCATTCTTGCGGCGCTGGGAGCGGCCTTCGGTGCTTTGGTCAGCCACGTTCTGCTCATCCCGGCCATTCTTTTGGGAGTGGGTGTTCTGGCATTGATCTTCGCCTTTCCCGAGGCGGGCGTGGTCTTTTCCACGTTGATGCTTCCGGCTATTTGGCTGGATCGTAATCTCCTGATCCCTCTTGCCGCCTTGATCCTTCTGACATGGATCAGCTACGGCGTCAAGCTTCTGTTTCTATACCGCACCCTTCGCTTTGGTCTTTTGGATACCCTGGTATTGATTTTCGGTGTCCTGATCCTGCTTTCGGGCTTTACGGGAGCGGTGGTATCTGCCGAGTCTATCATGACCGGCGTTCTGCTCTTTATCTGCCTGACGGATTATTTCCTGATCGTCAATCTTATGACTACCCGTGAGTATGTCCGCCGATGCCTGTTGGGCGTGGGGATTTCCGTGGTGGTGGTCACAGCGCTGGCTTACCTGCGTATTATTCCCGTGGACGGGCTGGGCTGGCTGGAGGGCTCTCGGGCGGGTAATGCCATTATTACAGCCGTTGAGGGAGGCATTGAGAATCTCTCCGGGCTCTGGCTGGAGCATTCTGAGCTGTATCTGGTACTGGTGTTCCCTTGGCTTTACGCCTACCTGAGCCATACCAAGCGGCTGTTGCCCCGTGTGGGGGGACTCTGCTTTGTGGCGTTGGATATGCTGCTCATCGTTATGACGGATTCGGTTAGCTCTCTGTTCTGTATCCTGATCGTGACCGTTCTCTTCCTTCTCTTGTGGGATCATAAGGGGTTGTCCGTAGGAATCGTGTCCCTGCCCGTGTTGATTGCGGGCGGTATGTGGGGCTTCTACCTGTTCCCCGTGTCGGATCACGTGCAGACCCTGCTGTCTCGCAGTCGTCACTTCAAGGCCCTTCTCTCGGAGAGTCTGTGGCGCATGGTGTGGGAGCATCCCGCCGGCATCGGCATCGGGGATGCCGCCTTCCACGCCGTTTATCCCGCCTACGCCGCACCCGATCTTGGGGCGGTGACAGAGAGCGGAAGCCTCTACTTTGAATTGCTTCTCAGCTACGGCTGGGCAGGACTGCTCCTGTTCGTCGGAGTTGTGTTCCTGTTCGCGCAGAAAAGTCTTACCTGCTTGGGTCATACCTCTGACCGACGGGATCGTGCCATGATTCTGGGTGGTATGACCGCCATGGCGGGCGTTCTGGTTTTTGGAACCGTGAGGAGCTTTATCACCTCGCCCCGTGTGTTCTTTACTCTCACACTGATGGTGGCTCTTTGCAGCGCATACGAGAATCTCATCTTTGATGAAAGTGACGTTTGGTCCGCAAGGCAGGCGGGCACCTCCACCGAGGAGGACCGTGTATTCCGTCGCCTGTGATTTTTTGATAAAGGAGTATTTGTATGGCTTCTATGAAACGACATGATTCGGATCCTAAGGCATCCAGCCTGTCTGTTGCCTCTACAACCCACAGTCCCGCCCCTTCCGAGGGGAGGAAGGATCGGAAGGGCAAGATGGGCAAGACGGATGCGGGGCGGGGACGCTCCCGTATATGGGTCACGTTGCTTGTGGATCTCATTTTGCTGCTCGTTATTGCGGGTCTTGTGGTAGGAGGTGTTTTTGCCTATCGCGCCATTCGGGAGCTGTACGCCCCTGCTTGGGAGACACGGGAGGTCGTGTTCAAGGTGGAGATGACGGGGATCGATCCGGATATGGTCAAGTACGGTCAGGACGGCCGTCCCACCATCGTGGACCGTCCTCTGTGGAGCTCGGACATGGCCGATGCCGATCGTTTGGGGACGGTAACCGCCGTTCAGACCTTCCTCGTCCCCGACGAGAACGGAGAGAATACCCTGACGCTTCATCTGACGGTGGAGGCTACCGCCCATTACCGTGAGGGCAAGGGCTACCGCATGGGCGCTACCATGCTGCTGGCCGGTATGAAGGGCACTTACATGGCTCAAGGTCTTGTGGCAGAGGGAACCGTGATCTCTATGCATGAGAAGCAGGAGGAGACTGCGATCGAGGGTGAAGAGGGGACGGTCCTTGTAGAGCCCGACGGAGCAGACTCCGACGTGATCAATCCCGATGCGCAGGGATGAGAGGTCAAGCCTAAGATAAGAAAAGATCCCCTCGTGCGTGCTTCACCGCTTCCGCTGTGGGAGCGATGTGAGCCGACTATACAGGGTAGCTTCAATTCCCGAAAGAAAGGAACACCTTTGCATCGGCGAAGGTTGAGGTCATAAATATGGAAAACAAAATCGTAAGTAAGCCTAAAAAGCGCTGGACAGCCATGGATACCGTGGTTGTGCTGCTGGTGCTGGTGGCGGTGGCGGGGCTGGTCTACCGAGTGATCTATGCCGCCCGCAAGGATCTGGCGGCAGAGTCCACTCCCTACCGTGTGTATTTTGAGGTGCTGGAGACCCACAAGGACGTTCTGGCCGAGGTGAAGGGATTCGATGCCGTTTACCTCTGTGAGGACGAGATCCGTCTGGGCTATATTGGCGTATATCAGGATAAGGCTACGGGGGAGTACACCCCTGCGCTGACAGTCTCTCCCGCCGAGGAGATGAATCACGTTACGGCTACGGGTATTTTGGTCTGCAACAACGCTACTCCGGCTCCCGGCGGAGGCCTTCGGGTGGAGGATAGCGGACGCTACCTGACACCGGGAGGTGTGCTGGAGGTGCGCACAGATCGGGCGATTCTGACCATCCGCATTACCTCCATTCGGGAGCATAGCTGACTTTCACGGGATTCCTTGTGTAAAATGATAAAAAATTGCTCTTGGTATTATGAAAAATCCTAAATATTGACACTTGATTTATTCCTTGAATTTTGGTATACTACTGGTGTAGAATTGTCGCACTGTGCAACGGCATATCGCATGGGTCGATTCGTGTGTCCCCGCCGACGCAGGCCGTGTCAATATTTCAAATAGGAGAATGAGTCATGAAAAGTCGCGAAGTTGTCATTACCAATGCCAGTGGTCTTCACGCAAGACCTGCAACCTTCTTCATTCAGAAGGCTAACTGCTATAAGTGCACTTTGTGGGTTGAGAAGGATGACCGCAAGGTCAACGCCAAGAGCCTTCTGGGTGTTCTGTCTCTGGGCATTGCCAAGGGTATGACCGTAACCCTCATTGCTGACGGTCAGGACGAGGATTCCGCTCTGGACGGCCTCACCGCACTCATCAACTCCGGCTTTGCCGAGTGATGATCCCAGGACCCTCACATCGTACATAGCAATCCGATATAGCGGCGCGAGCAGATGACCCAGGCGGGTACAGGCCCGCGCCGTTTATCTTTAACAGATCAAATGTTTTTGCATCCCGCATGGGGTAGTTATGCAAGGACGGGAAGGAGACGGTTATGTCCACTCGTGAAGATATTCGAAGGACCCTGCTGGACAAGGCCAACTCCTTGCCCTTGACCCCCGGTGTGTACATCATGAAGGACAAGGAGGGCAGGGTCGTTTACGTGGGTAAATCCCGCAAGCTGAAAAACCGTGTGTCCCAGTACTTCCAGAACAGCGAAAAGACGGTCAAGACCGCCCGCATGGTGGCATCGGTGTGGGATTTCGAGTATTTCCTGTGCGACACCGAAATGGAGGCCTTGACGCTGGAGAATACTCTCATCAAGCAGCACAGCCCCAAGTACAATATCCGCCTCAAGGACGCCAAGTCCTACCCCTATATCAAGATCACCGACGAGGCCTATCCCCGTCTGATCATGACACGCAGGCGGGACAAGGACAAGGGGAAGTATTTTGGCCCTTATTCCGGCGTGTCCACCGTGTTCTCGGTGCTGGATACCCTGCGAACGGTGCTGGCTCTTCCCACCTGCAATCGCCGTTTCCCACGGGACATCGGCAAGCAGCGCCCCTGCCTGTATTACCAGATGGGGCGGTGCTGCGGGCCCTGTACGGGAAAGGTCAGCGAGGCCGAATACGCCGCCACGGTGGCCATGGCCGCCGATATTCTCCGTGGCAACACGGGAGAGGTCAGGCGCCGTCTCACCGAGGAGATGTACGCCCACGCCGAGGCCGAGCGGTTTGAGGCCGCCGCTCGTTGTCGGGACACCGTCAACGCCTTGGAGCGCCTGCGGCAGAAGCAGACCGTGGTGGCCTCCCCCGATGCCGAGCAGGACGTCATCGGCTTCTTCTCCGATGAGGTCGCCGCCTGCGTGTCGGTGTTCTATATCCGCGGAGGCGCCGTTATCGACAAGGAGGAATTCCTGGCGGGGGGCGAGCGTATCCTGGACGAGGATAGTCTGGGGGCGTTTATTTGTCAGCATTATGCGGTTCGGGAGTATATCCCCAAGCAGATCCTTTTATCCTTTCCTCTAAGCTCGGAGGGGCTGGAGGGGCTTTCCCGTTATCTATCAGAGATGGCGGGGCATAAGGTCACCATCCGTATTCCCGAGCGGGGAAACAACCACACTCTCTGCGAGTTGGTGCGCTCCAACGCCGCCGAAAAGGTACGGCAGTACCGCCTGGACGCCGAGAAGGACGAGGGGGCGCTGGCTCGCCTGGCTGAAATTCTGGAGCTGCCCACCTACCCGTCCCGTATCGAGGCTTACGATATCTCCAATCTGGGAGCCGAGCATCTCACGGCGGGTATGATCGTCTGCGAGGAGGGGAAGCTGAACAAGACGGATTACCGTCATTTCAAGATCAAAACGGTGGAGGACACCGCCGACGATTACGCCTCTATGAGAGAGGCGCTGTCCCGCCGTCTGGAGCATTTGTCCGACAAGGAGGGCTCCTTTGCCAAGCTGCCCGATCTGATCCTTTTGGACGGCGGTCGCGGACACGTGGGTGTGGTTCAGGAGCTTATGGCCGAGCGGGGGGTGGATATTCCCGTGTTCGGCATGGTGAAGGATGATTTCCATAAGACCCGTGCCCTCTGCACCCGTGACGGGGAGATCAGCATCGCCCGTGAAAACGGGGTGTTTGCTTTGGTCTACCGCATACAGGAGGAGGTTCACCGCTTCACCGTGTCCCGTATGGGCGCCGCCAAGCGCAAGACCCTGACCCACTCCACCCTGACCAAGATCAAGGGGATCGGTGACGCCAAGGCCAAGGCGCTGTTGACCGCATTCGGCGGTATGGCAGGGGTCAAGGCCGCTACCGAGGAGGAGCTGGCCGCCGTGAAAGGGATATCCCGATCCGACGCCGCCAGCATTCGTGAATATTTTGATAGAAAGAAATAAATTGCAGTTTGTCGGGGAGCGGGGAGAGCGACCAAAGGGGCTTTTTGCAAAAAGCCCCTCTGGACTCCCCAAAAACC
>JAFXJW010000078.1 GCA_017532045.1 Clostridia bacterium
AGTCCCGTAGGGACATATCGACATCTTTTTTCGTCGATATACACCCTTCGGGTGTTCGATATACCGCTGACGCGGTTCGATATGCCGCTGTGCGCCTCGATATGCCCCCTGCGGGGGCGTGAGGGCTTTCAGCCCTATAAACCCCAATTTACGATTCCTTTTTCTCCGCTCTCTCCCGCAGACCCTTGCGGTCAATCTTTCCGTTGGGGGTCAGGGGCATAGCGGCCAGCGTCTCGCAGAAGGCGGGGAGCATGTAGGGGGGGAGGGACGCACGGAGGGCTTTGGTCAGGGCGGCGGGCTCCATGCCACCCACGTAGTACAGGGCGATGCGCTTCCCTCCTGCGTCGTAGACACAGCAGGCGGCACGGACACCCTCCACCTTGGAGGCGGCTGCCTCGATCTCACCCAGCTCAATGCGATGACCCATGTGCTTGATCTGGGCGTCGCGGCGGGAGACAAAGACCAGCTCCCCATGCTCGTTGAAGCGACCGATGTCGCCGGTGCGGTAGATGATCTCGGGATAGTGGGGGTTCAGGGGGTTCTGCACGAAGGCCTCGGCGGTCTTTTGAGGGTTGGCGTAGTAGCCCAACGTGACACAGGTGCCACGAAGGCAGATCTCCCCCTCCTCGCCGTCAGCGGCGCGTCTGTTCTCTTCGGTCAAAAGGAACAGGTCGGTGTTGTGGAAGGGCCGGCCCACGGGAATGGGCTCGTCGGGGGACAGATCACGGGCGGGCCAAAAGCAGGACATACCCGTGGCCTCGGTAGGGCCGTAGAGGTTGAAGAATCTTGCCTCGGGCAGAGCGGCACGCCACAGATCGTACTGCTTGCGGGGGAACACCTCGCTACCGAAGCAGACGGTGGTGAGGTGCTGGGGGGTATGGGACTCCAAAGCCCCCAAAGACGAGATCATCGTCAGCGCCGACACCACCCAGCAGACGGTGTTGATGCGGTGCTCGTTTAAGTACTCGCAAAGCTTGACGGGGAACATGAACAGCATCTTGGGCACAAGGTAGGCCGTTGCGCCGAACTTGATGGTAGGCATGATCTCCTTGAGGGGAGCGTCGAAGTAGAGGGGCGTTTGATTGGCGAACACCGTGTTCTCGTCAAAGCCGATGGCCTCGCAGAGGGATTCGGTATAGTCAATGACGGATCGGTGGCAGGCGATGACCCCCTTGGGCACACCTGTCGAGCCCGAGGTGAAGACCACGTAGATGGGGTCTGTGTCGATCTGACGGGTACGGACAGCGGCCAGAGCGGCCTCGTCGGAGGGAGTCAATTCCCGTCCCTCGGCGTAGCAGAGGTCATCCCATGCCAGTACCTCACCCGAGAAGAGCCCCTCCTCCACCAGTTTCCCTGCGGTCTTGGCGTTCTTCTTATCGTAGATCAAAAGGCGGGGCTTCAGGGTGTCCAAAACGAGACCCATACGAGCCACGGGCATATCCCCGTCCAGGGCGGCGTAAAAGCAGCCTGCGTAGAGAGCGCCGAAGAAGGTGGCAATGGTATGGGGGTGCTTGTCCATCAGCACCGCCACAGGCTCTGCGTTGTAGCCGCGGCGGAGCAGTCCCGCACCGATCGTGCGGGCGTGGGTATGCAGATCGCCGAAGGACAGACCCTCCGTACCCGTGGAAAAAGCCAATTTGTCGGGCACACGGGGGGCGGTGGCCTCCAAATACTGGAGAATGTTGGTCAGCATAGAGACTCCTTGGAAATTAGAATGCAGGATGCAGAAAGGGGGAGCGGGGGGATCAATAGTATTTTTCCAGATCGGGAGTGGGGGTAATGATCTTCTTATCCGTGGCGGGATAATTGGCCGAATCATAGGCGTAGAATCCCGCGCGGACACGGTTGAAGGCCTTGATCTGCTGATCGGTCAGGAGACATCCGCTATGGGAGTAGGAGGCACGGAGGTGGGTACAGTCAAAGTGATACCAGCGGGGCTCCTCGGCGCTACCGATATTGACCATGATCCAGAAATGTGTCCCATCGGCGGCACCCGGGGTGCGCTCAATCTCACGGTAATCAATGCCCAGTCGGCGGCAGAAAGCGATAGCGGCGGCGAAATAGTTGAAGCAGTCTCCCGAGCCCGTCATGAACAGGGCATCGTGGGCGGCGCGGATCCAGTCGGATTTATCCGAATCCGAGGTGTAGGCAATGTGATCGTAGACGTAGCGGTAGACGGCGCGAAGCTGTGCCTCCTTGTCCATGTCGGGGGTGATGATCTGCCCGATGATCCCGTCTATCTTGGCGTTCAGCTCTTCCTCCGTGATCTGATTCTCATAGATGTGAATAACGGTAGAGGCCCAGGATACGTTACCCGAGGCATCGGTGGCGGTAAAGCTCACGGTATAGTCTCCGGGGGTATTGACGTCTACGGCAGAGGAATCCACCGAGATCATCACCTCTCCGCCGCAATTATCCTCCACCACCAGTCCCTTGCGGTAGGCAATGGCCTCGCCCACGTAGGCCGAAAGCTCGGGGACGTGCTTGAACACGGGGGCCTCGTAGTCGGCGATGACGGTGAGGATGGAGTGAAGCTCGGCTGTCTTGTTGCCACTGGCATCCTCCACTCGGAAAACAACGTCGTAATCTCCGATCTGATTCATGTCGGGGAGGTCACATTCAAAGTAGGCAATATACTCATCCGCCTCCACGATAGATCCGATGAAATCCAACGCATTGGGGGTGCTGACACCCTTGGCGTAGTAGACGTGCTTCGTGGTGACCACGGGGGCTTTGCGGTCACGGACGGTGAGCTTCAGGGTATACTTCTTCCCTGCGGCATCGGTCATGGGAATATCGTAGGCGCCGGGGCGGTTGATACAGGTCTCGTCAAAGCCCGCCACGTAAGCCGCTCCGTCTGCGCCCACCAAACGGTAGGGGCTGGGGAGATCGCTTCCCGCCTCTATGGTATAGGTGATCTTCTTGGCGCAGCCCGTGGCCGTTGCCAACACGGACAGGCCGAGCATGAGAGCCGCCAAGCCTCCCGACAGGCTACGGCGCAGGGTGGTTTTGCGGGATTTTGCCATGGGATCACCTCCTACACAATATATTGTTTATTATCCGTTATATTTTACCATATATGTGGTTAGAAGTCAAGAAAAACGAAGAGAAATTTACAGGAATTTTACGGTTTTTATGGAGTTTCTTGGAAAAGAAAATCCCCCTGTTCACACCAAAAAAGATACAAGACACGGCGCGCCGTATC
>JAFXJW010000079.1 GCA_017532045.1 Clostridia bacterium
AGTCCCGTAGGGACATATCGACATCTTTTTTCGTCGATATACACCCTTCGGGTGTTCGATATACCGCTGACGCGGTTCGATATGCCGCTGTGCGCCTCGATATGCCCCCTACGGGGGCGTGAGGGCTTTCAGCCCTATAAATCCCAATTTATCATTCTTTAAACTTCATTGTAAGAGAGATTCTCTTCTTCTGCACGTCCACGGCCAGCACCTTGACCTTCACCACGTCGCCCAGGGACACGGCCTGGGAGGGGTGCTTGATGAACTTATCCGAGAGCTGGGAGATATGCACCAGGCCGTCCTGATGAACGCCGATATCCACGAAAGCGCCGAAGTCGGTGACGTTGCGGACGGTTCCCGTCAAGATCATGTCGGGCTTGAGGTCGTTGAGGGACAGCACGTCCTCACGGAGGACGGGAGCATCGAATCCGTCACGAATGTCACGACCGGGCTTCTCCAGCTCGGCAATGATGTCCATAAGAGTAGGCTCACCCAAGCCCAGCTCGTCGGCGGTCACCTTAATTCCCTTCTTGATGACCTTGGACTTCAGGAACTGGAGATTGCCCGCCTTGATATCCTCCTCGGTGTAGTCAAACATGGAAAGGAGCGCCTTGGCGGCGGCGTAGGACTCGGGATGCACGCCCGTGTTGTCCAGAATCTCCTTGCCCCCGGGGATGCGGAGGAAGCCTGCGCACTGCTCGTAAGCCTTGGCGCCAATGCGGGGCACCTTGGTGATCTGGGAGCGGGTCTTGAACTCGCCGTTCTCCTCACGGTACTTGACGATATTCTTGGCGGCGGTGAAGTTGATGCCCGCAATATAGGCAAGGAGGGAGTGGGAGGCGGTGTTCACGTCCACGCCCACGGCGTTAACGCAATCCTCCACCACGCCGCCCAGGGCCTCATCCAGACGGGCGGGCTTCATGTCGTGCTGGTACTGTCCCACGCCGATGCCCTTGGGGTCGATCTTGACCAGCTCGGCCAGGGGGTCTTGGAGACGGCGGGCGATGGAAACCGCCGATCTCTGCATGACGTCAAACTCGGGGAACTCCTCGGCGGCCAGCTTGGAGGCCGAGTAGATAGACGCGCCCGCCTCGCTGACGATGATGTACTTGGTACCACAGTCCATCTGCTTCAGAATGTCGGCGATGAACTGCTCGCTCTCACGGGAGGCGGTACCGTTACCGATGGCGATCACGTCTACCCCGTGGGTACGTACCAGTCTCTTCACCACCAGAGCGGCCTGCTCCACACGGGACTTGATGGTGGGGTAGACCACGGCGGTGTCCAGCACCTTGCCCGTGGGGTCGACCACCGCCAGCTTACAGCCATGGGCGTAGCCGGGATCGAAGCCCAGCACCACCTTGCCCTTGATGGGGGGCTGCATGAGGAGGTGAGAGAGGTTATCGGAGAACACCTTGATAGCGCCCTCGCAGGCGTTGTCAAAGAGATCGTTTCGGATCTCTCGCTCAATGGAGGGGGCGATGAGACGGGTATAGCTATCGGCCACGGCGTCACGGACGTAGGGAGTAGCGGGAGAGCTTCCCGTGGTCAGCACGCTGTTGTAGAGGAAGCCCACGACGATCTCCTCGGGGACGGTGAGGCTGACCTTCAAAAACTCCTCCTTCTCGCCACGGTTGATGGCCAGAATGCGGTGACCGGGGAGCTTCCTCACGGCCTCCACGAAATCGTAATACATGGAGTAGACCGAGTCCTCCTCCTTGGCGGCCTTGGTGACCAGAGAACCGTGGTCGAAGGTGAGGGCACGGATCTTCTTACGGTACTCGGCGTTATCCGATACGTCCTCGGCGATGATGTCCATAGCGCCTTGCAGGGCGTCCTGCACCGTATGGACCTCCTTTTCGGGGTCAACAAAGGCCTCGGCCTGTACCTCGATGGCGGGCTCGTAGGTCGTCTCCTGGGCCAGGAGCAGCATGGCCAGAGGCTCCAGTCCCCGCTCACGGGCTACCGAGGCACGGGTCTTGCGCTTGGGACGGTAGGGGCGGTAGATGTCGTCCACCTCGGTGACGGTAACGGCACGGTCAATGGCGGCCACGATCTCGTCGGTGAGCTTGCCCTGGGCGTCGATGAGGCTCTTGACCTCCTCCTTCCGCTTTTCCAGGTTACGCAGGGCGGTGAGCCGCTCCTCCAGCGCACGGAGGACGCTGTCGTCCAGGCTTCCCGTGACCTCCTTACGGTAACGGGCGATGAAGGGGATGGTGTTCCCCTCGTCGATCAGCTCGACGGTCTTCTCCACCTGATCGGGAGTGAGGTTGAGCTCTTTGGAAAGTGTTTCAATGATGGTCATAGGGGTCTCCTTGTTGTATAGTATGGGAATATGGATGGGAATCATTCAAATTTGGGTTTATCGGGCTTCGCCCGACCTCGCGCCCGCAGGGCGCATATCGAATTCCGCAGGAATATATCGAGTGCCGCAAGGCACATATCGAGTCCCGTAGGGACAT
>JAFXJW010000080.1 GCA_017532045.1 Clostridia bacterium
CAGCGAATCGACGGAATCTTTTCCGTCATTCGTCACAAAAATCCTTCGTATAGGATCAACTATACGTGCGGCTTTTTGTTTAGACTGACGAAAAATCTTCTCGTCGCTCGCCGCACGATGAGTTATTAGAGGTGCCCTGCAAGTTAACGACAACGGGGAGGCATTGCCTCCCCGTTGTTCTGTATCGAGAATCAGACCCCCAGACCCTGTCTGTAGGTCTCCATCTTGGCTACGGTCTCGTCCTTATCCTTGCCGATGAGCATGAAGTAGAACTTGATCTTGGGCTCGGTGCCCGAGGGACGGGCTACGATGACGTCTCCGTTGTCCAGAGTGAAGGCCAGGACGTTGGACTTGGGAAGACCCGTGGACTCCACCGTGCCGACCACACGATCCTCAATGGTCTGCGCCTGATAGTCACCGAACTTGACCACCCTGCAGCCTGCGATCTCGGCGGGGGCGGGATTACGGAGGGCGTTCATCTTCTCAGCCATGCGGGCAGGGCCGTCCAGACCCTCCATGTAGATCTCCACGTTGGCCTCATAGCAATAGCCGTAGCGGGCGTAGAGGGCATCCAAGGCATCCGACAGAGTCATGCCCTTGGCCTTATAGTAGGCGGTCATTTCGGTGATCAGCATGGCGGCTACCACGGCGTCCTTGTCACGGGCGTAGGTGCCCTTCAGGTAGCCGTAGCTCTCCTCAAAGCCCAGAACGAAGGTGCCAAAGCCCTTCTTTTCGTAGTCCTTGATGACCTCGCCGATGAACTTGAAGCCCGTCAGCACGTTGTGCATCTTTACGTTGTGAGCGGCGCAGATCTTGGCGGCCAGCTCGGTGGTGACGATGGTCTTGACCGCAAAGGGGATCTCGGGCATGGTACCCGTCTCCTCGTAGGCGGTGAGGATGTAATCCATGAGCAGAGCCCCCATCTGGTTGCCCGTGATGGTGGTGAAGGAGCCGTCCTTGGTACGGGTGACAACGCCCACACGGTCGGCGTCGGGGTCGGTGGCGATGACGAGATCGGAGCCTACCTCGTCGGCGATTTTCATGCCGATGTCAAAGACCTCCTTGTACTCGGGGTTGGGCTTGGACACCGTGGGGAAGTCACCGCTGATCACCATCTGCTCGTCCACGGTGTAGAGGTGCTTCAGACCCGTGCGGCGGAGAATTTCGGGAACCAGGCGGTAGCCGGTGCCGTGGAGGGGGGAGTAAACGATCTTCAGCTCGTCGGCCACAGCCTTAACGGCCTCGGGGTTGACCGCCTGCGCCTGAACGCAAGCCAGGTACTTCTCGTCCATATCCTTGCCCAGCATGACAATCTTGCCGGCGGCCAGAGCCTCGTCGAAGTCGGCCAGCTTGACGTCCTCAAAGATGTCCAGCTTCTGCATGGTGGCGCTCACCACGTCGGCGTGCTCGGGGGGCAGCTGGGCGCCGTCCTCCCAGTAGGCCTTGTAGCCGTTGTACTGCTTGGGGTTGTGGGAGGCGGTGATGTTGATGCCCGCCACGCAGTGCAGCTCACGGAGAGCGAAGGACAGCTCGGGGGTGGGGCGGAGCTCGTCGAAAAGGTAAGCGGGGATGTTTGCGGCGGCCAGGACACGGGCGGCGGTCTTGGCGAAGAGCTCGGAGTTGTTGCGGCTGTCGTAGGCGATGGCCACGCCGTCAGCGGTGCGGCCCTCCTCGATGATGAGCTGGGCAAGACCCTGAGTGGCGTAGGCCACGGTATGGACGTTCATGGCGTTCATACCCACCTTCATGGTGCCGCGCAGGCCTGCGGTGCCGAAGGAGAGGTAGTCGGTGAAGCGGAGCTGGATCTCTTTGTCGTCGTCCCGGATGGACAGAAGCTCGGCCTTCTCTGCGTCGGAGAGCTTGTCGGAGGTGAGCCAGCGGTCGTAGTTTTCGAGATAGTTGGGCATGGTTGAGATTCCTTTCTATGTGTGATTTTTTATCGAACGGATCAGATCAGGCTCTTCCAAAGCTTCTGCTCGGTATGGAGCCGCTTCATATCAAAGCCCAGGCGGTAGTGGCCGCCGTTCTTGTGGGTCTCGGTGTAGATGTACAGTTCACCGGGACACGCTGCAAATATGGGGGCGTTTCTCCGTACCTCATAGAGAAATTTGGTCAGATTCATGACGTAGCCTACGAGCTCAAGCTGACCATTACCCGTGATCTGACCGAAGCACTTGAAGAGTCCCTGATCATGCAAGGTACGGGAAAGCTCACTAATGCTCGCGTTATAAGCTTTCATCTCGGAGGCGTTCAGGAGGGAGAGGCGGTCTACGGGAAGAGGGAAGACGAAGCGTGCCATGGGCAGACCGAGCTCTGCTTGGATGGATTCAGCCTCCCATGGATTTTCGGGGGTGGTCCCCATAAGTATGGGTAGGACAAACCGGTTCATCAAGTAATCCGCCCGTGGCATATACAGAACGGCATTTCGGTCAATCTGATCATCAAGATCAGGTGCCTCCTCGTCAAGCTTTACGCTACAGCCGAACAAGATGTGGGGGGGAGGATTGATGAGATCACTCTTGCTACGATTCAGACAGGCAAGGGCGGCGTTCAGGTGCGCACCGAACTCATCGGGGGAAAGAAGGCCTTCGGGAAGCGGCTGTCCGTCCTCCACGGTGAGGATTTGGTGGTCAAGGCAAGCGGAAAGATAATCGACCTCGCCAAAGGTGCCGCACAGCCACAGATAGGCGGGAGTTTGCCCCTCGGGTTCGGTATAGACGGTTACGGAAAGGTAAGGAATGGGGCCGTCTAAAGTCTCGACGGCCAAACCGAGCGGCGCTTTGGCTCCTTCGGGCATATATCCCTGAGGGATATAGTTTTTGAAGACCCAGCCATCCTTCTTATATTTCTTTTCCAGTCGGGCAAACAGGTATTCCATGATGAGGCTGTCCTGCTGTTCCAAAAAAGCGGTGCAGTAGAGGGCGTATTTTCCCTCGGGTGTGCGGGTAAAGAACACGGGTGGGATGAGCCCGAATACGGTATAGGATAACTCGCCGTAGAATCGTTCCGTAGCCTCGTCGATACGACCTTCATCAATGAGTTGAGCATATTCCCAAGGGTTGAATCGGTTAATGAAGTTTTTCATCCATTGATCTATGGGGTAGAAATCACGGCTCTTGTGACCGTTCTTGGCCTTGTTTCGAACAAAGCACACACGGTCCAGGGCGATCTCCTCGTGATGTCCCTCCAGAGATGCGTCTGTTTCGTCCACCGATCCAAAGTAGGGGCAGCCCTTGCAGGTCTCGGGAACCATGGCGCGGAGACGGTCGTTGTACTCCTTCATGGTGAGCAGCTCCACTTCGCAAGGAAAAACAAGGGCATTTTTGGGGAGTTTGAGCGTTTTTTCTTTGGTATGCTCTAAGACGAAATAGGGGGTCATGCACTTCTTTTCGATCAGCTCGATGACGGGGAAGGCGGGTCTTCCTCCGTAGGCGGCGATCATTGCATCAGTGTCTGCCATATCGTCTGGCAGAAGATAGTAGTGATTCTTGTAAAAGAAAGCTTGTTTTTTCATGTATTGTCTTGTATCCTTTCCCATTCTTCCTTCAAAATGGAGTAGCACAGCGTATCACTTCCGTCCCGCGCGTGTCTGCGGAGCCGCCCTTCCGGGGTGAAGCCGCATTTTTCCAACACCCTCACGCAGGCCAGGTTATGGGAGCGCACCCACGCGGCTATGACCTGGGCGTTCATGTCGGTAAAGCCGTAGTCCAGCATTCTCCGCACGGCCTCGGTGCAAAAGCCCTTGCCTCGGTGCTGGGCGGCGATGGCGAATTCCAGCTCCATATACCCCTCGTACCGATCCATTCCGCCGAGGCTGATGGATCCGATAAGGGCATGGGTGGTGGCATCGGCGATCACCTTGAAGCCGTCCGAGACAGCCCACTGTCGGATGGCTTCCCGGCATTCGGAGAGCGAGGGGAAGGTGTGGAGGCCGCTGTTTTGATGGGCAGGATCGAGGCACATATGGTACAGGGCTTCCGCGTCCGTTTCTTGCCAATTACGCAGTTGTATACTCATGAGGCGGTTTGTCATTACGGTGCTTTCACCTCTGATCCACCCCACTCCACCACGGTAAAGCCGTCCCGCTCAAAACCCTCAAACTCCTGGGGAGTTATCTCCACCGCCTCGTCGGAGGGGTAGTAGGCCATGAACACGCGGATAAGGCTGTCGGGGGTGGGGGTGATCTCCAGTACCGCACCG
>JAFXJW010000081.1 GCA_017532045.1 Clostridia bacterium
ATGCAAAATGCAAAATGCAAAATGGATGAAGCCTTTTGCTCCGCAAAAGCCAGTCTGATGGTAACTTGTGGCAATTTGCACCCCAAAAATTCTTTTAGCCACGAAGGGTATTTGCTTTTTGCATTTTGCGTCGATCCCCTCCCCCGCTCCCTAGTTTTGCATTTTGCATTTTGCGTTTTGCATTTCGGGCGTAGCCCGACAAACCCAAATTTGAAAACGGCCTACCGTCGGTAGGCCGTTTTCGTATGTAGAGGATCAATCCTTCCGTTTCCGAGAGGTCATGAGGACAGCACCTGCGACAGTCACGCCGACCAGAGAGGTCAAGGCGAGGACGGAGGCGCAACCGGATTTTTGGGGCTCGGTGACGGGATCGGTTTCGCTGTTGGCTTCGATGGAATCAGAGGGAACAGTCGTATCGGTGGGTTTGGTGGGGACTTCCGTGCCGCCGACGGTTTCGGCAGGCTCGGTGGGCGTGTCGGTTTCATCCTCGGTGGTGGTCTCGGGTTCGTCGGTATTCAGACGCTCCTGGGCAGGGAAGATGTACGCCCCTGCGGTCAGGGCGTTGACCTGCTCCTCGGTGGACACGAAGAAAACGTCAGCCAGATACGTTGTGTCGCCGTTACCTACCCAGCCAATGCGCAGGGTGGTGAGATCGCCTGTAAAGCCGCCCTGTGTCAGGTCGAAAACGGCGTACTGCCAGCCGTCGGTGGCTGTGAGGGAAGCAACGTTTTCCTCAGCGTTGTTCAGGGAAAGTTCCAAGGCCGTGTTGCCCTCGGACAGAGCCTTGACCTTCAGTACGGCATACCCGACAGCGCTTCCGTTAACGGGAGCAAGGGAGAGAGACTTCATCAGTCCGGCGTAATCCAGCGTCACGTAGGAATCGGCATCCCCGCGGCCGGCAGCCAAGGAAAGAACCTTACCGCAGTCGTTATCGGTGACGAGGGAGACCCTGGCGTTCATGGTGGTGAAGAAGGAAGTGTCGGTCAGCGTGCCCGACAGAAGAGCGGCGCTGTTTTGGGTGGCCTTGGGACGGGCAAAGAGGGGAGCCTTACCCTCCGCAAAGGCCGCATTGGCCAGCTTAACAGATCGCTTCTCCCAAACGGCGTACAGGGTGGTGTCCGATCCGAGGGGGACGGTGTCACCCACCTTGAAATTGGGGATGGCATTGTAGGGGGTCAGAGACCAGCCTAAGAAGGTGTCGCCCTGCAGAGAGGGAATGGTCTCGGGGAGCTTGTAGGGAGAACCCATGTCCAGCTTGGCCGAGGCGGGGGGATTCTGTCCGCCATTGGCGTCAAAGGTCAGGGTGACACTGCCTGTCATATAGGAGAAGTCCATGGTAGGCTCGTCTCCCTCGTGGTAAGGGGGGGTGCCGTAGCCGATGACACGGGGATCGTTTAGGGCGTAGCTGCGAATGGCGACGTTGTCGTTTTTGGAGTTACCCTCAACGGTGTACACGTGGGTCTCGGTGGTGTACAGAACGAATCCGATGTGATTAGCGGGGGAGGACTTTCCGTCCCAGTTAAAGAAAATGAAATCTGCGGGTCTCGGAGTGTAGCTACCGCCGTGAGCCTTGGATTTTTGATACATGTTCATGGCGGTCAGCTCGCTGACCCAGTTGCGGCAGCTGATCTCGGAGGAGGCCTTGTCAAATCTGGCCTGATTGAGACACCAGTTGACGAAGCAGGCGCACCAGTCGTAGGAGTTGTCGTTCCAGTTGGGCACCAGCAGGCGGCCGTACTCCATGTAGTTCTCCGAGCCGTCCGGATTCATTCCGTCAAAGTCCTCGGGGGAGTCTCCCTCGTGGTAGCCAAGCTGGGATATGGCAATGCGCAGAATATTGTTGCGGTCGTTTTCCGTCAATTCCAATGAAGAGAAGTTTTTGTACCATACTGAGGTCTTGTAGGCCTCCGAGAACCGGTAATCGGGGTCATTTTTCAGCCAATTCCGCATGAGGATGCCCGTGCCGTGGGGGGTCAGCGCCGAGACGGCGGGGACTGCGGCGGAAGCGAGCAGAAGGGAGACCAGAAGTGCCGAAGCGAGCTTCTTAAAATTCATCGTGAGGTATGTATCCTTTCTGTTTCGATGTCTTATTATACCATGGAAATGCTTGTTTGTAAAGTGTAATTTTGAAAAAAGTGTGGCTCTCTGCCATGGAAAAGTACGGAAAATATAACCGGATTTTCCTGTTTTGACAGAAAACGGAGCCGTCTCTCGCAGGGGAAACGACTCCGTAGATTATTATGCTCCTTATTGAATGATCCCTCCGCCGATCACCACGTCCCCTTGGTAGAAGACGCAGGACTGCCCCCTGCAGGCGGCTCGCTGGGGGGTATCGAAGGTGACGGTGGCGGTATCTTTGCCCGTCATGACCACGGTGGCGGTGTCTCCACGGTGGGTGCTGCGGATACGGGCGGTGACGGCCATAGGGGAGGGAATATCCTCCACGGCCAGAAGATTGACGCTTGTCAAGCGTACCTCATGGGTGAGAAGATCCTCGTTTTTGCCCAAGAACACTCGGTTGGTGACGGGGTCTTTACCGCAAACGAAGGCGGGCTCACCCAAGGCAATGCCCAGTCCCTTGCGTTGGCCGACGGTGTAGTGGATGATGCCCTTGTGGCGTCCCAGAACGTGACCGTCTCTGTCCACGAAGTCTCCCTCCAAGGGAGCTTTGCCCGTGTAGCCACCCATGAATCCTGCGTAATCCCCGTCGGGGACGAAGCAGATGTCCTGGCTGTCGCTCTTGTGGGCGGTCTCAAAGTCTTGCCGGGCGGCCAGGGCACGGATGTCGGACTTTCTCATCTCCCCTAAGGGGAAAAGGACGTGGGGAAGCAGATCCCTTGGTAGCTGCCACAGAAAATAGGACTGATCCTTGCTCTCATCGGCGGCTTTGCAAAGGAGGTAGCGGTCTCCCTCCCGTTTGATGCGGGCGTAGTGACCCGTGGCGATGGCTTCGGCGCCGTCCCTTGTAACGGCCTCCCACAATGCCCCGAATTTGATGGTTTTGTTGCAGGTCACGCAGGGATTGGGGGTGCCGCCCTCCTCGTAGGTCTTGATGAAATCTTCAATGACACAGCGGCGGAATTCGTCCCCCATATCGTAGGTCTTGTGGAGGATTCCCAGCTTTGCGCAGATGGCGCGGGCATCGGTGACGTCCCTCGTGTCTCCCGTTTCCCCGTGGTGACGGTATAGGGTCATGGTGGCTCCCGTGACGTCGTAGCCCGCCTGCAGGAGCAGGTAGGCGGCCACCGAGGAGTCCACGCCGCCGCTCATGGCGACGAAAATACGGTTTGGCATAGTGCCTCCTTTTACATGAACGATGGTATACCCAAATTGGAAGGTTAGACGTAATAGTGGATAGTGAAGAAGTGGGGTGCAAAACCTTCGGTTTTGTCCATTTTGATAATTTAAAAGCGGGAAACCGAAGGTTTCCGACCTTCACTTTTCACTTTTCACTTTTCGCTTTTACCTATATCTGCCCCTCGCCCCAGGTGTGGGTGGTTAGTTGTCCCTCCACTTGCAGACCGTCAAAATCGTACTGTCGCAGCACCTCGTAGACGGCGATGGCCACCGAATTGGAGAGGTTCAGCGACCGAAGATGATTGCGCATGGGGATGCGGACGCAGGTGTCGGGGTGGGCGAATAGAAGATCCTCGGGAAGTCCTCTGGTCTCCTTGCCGAACATGAGAAACACCTTGTCGGGGTAGGAAATGTCCACGTGACGGTGCTGTGCCTTGGTAGTAAAATAGTACACGGTGGCATCGGGATTCCTGGCGTAGAAATCCTCCAGTCCGTCGTAGAAATGCACGTCCAGCTTGTCCCAGTAGTCCAGTCCCGCCCGCTTCATGCGCTTGTCGTCAATGGTGAAGCCAAGGGGGCGGATGAGGTGGAGGGAAGCGCCCGTGGCGGCGCAGGTGCGGGCGATGTTGCCGGTGTTCTGGGGGATCTCCGGCTCGTGAAGAACGATATGGATGTGGGGCATGGTTGATCCCTTTCTATGTTTGGGTGTGTGTTTCAAATTTGGGTTTATTGGGGAGATGGGATTCTGTACTTTTCTTTCCGTGGCGAAAGAAAAGTACCAAAAGAATCGCCACTTAAGGAAAGTACCCGGGTACTTTCCTTAAGAATCCTATCCCCTGTCCGGCGCGCCCTTTTGCCAGAGGGCAAAAGGGCTTTATG
>JAFXJW010000082.1 GCA_017532045.1 Clostridia bacterium
CGAGCGACGAGAAGATTTTTCGTCAGTCTAAACAAAAAGCCGCACGTATAGTTGATCCTATACGAAGGATTTTTGTGACGAATGACGGAAAAGATTCCGTCGATTCGCTGTGCGAGGGGTTTTTAGAGGTGCCCTTAAGTTTATAGGGGGCTTTGCCCCCACACCCCCACTTAAACCCTTTTTGCAAAACCTCCTCACTTCGCTCGGGGCAAATTTGCCTGCGGCAAAGTTTGCGAGGGTTTAAGAATCCCAAAAACCTTTAATAAATGAATGTTTCAAAGGTTTTGGGAGATCCAAGAACCTTTTTGCAAAAAGGTTCTTGGTGGGGTGCAGGGGTGAAACCCCTGCCCAATTCAGTGGGCTTCAAACCAGTTTGCGCCGATGTGGGCCTCCGCGTCGAGGGGGACGGAGAGGGTAACGGCGTTCTCCATCTCCTCACAGAGGAGGGCCATGGCCGCCTCTGCGTGAGCGGCGGAGGACTCCAGAATCAGCTCGTCATGGACCTGGAGGATGAGCTTGACATCCAGTCCACTCTTGGTGAGGCGGTCATGAACACGGATCATGGCGATCTTCATGATGTCGGCGGCGGTACCCTGGATAGGGGAATTCATAGCCACCCGCTCACCGAACTTCTTGCGTATCTTGTTGGACTCGGCCAGCTCAGGAATAAAGCGGCGACGCCCCAGCTTGGTGGTCACATATCCCTGCTCGTAGGCGGTTTTGATGATCTCGTCCAAGTAGCGGTTGATGTCGGGGTAGCTGTTCAGGTAGCTGTCAATATAGGATTTGGCCTCGGCGCGGGAAATATGCAGATCCTCCGAAAGAGAATGCTCGCCCATGCCGTACATGATGCCGAAATTGATGGCCTTAGCCTTCTTGCGAAGCTCCACGGTTACGTGATCCTTGTCCACCCCAAACACACGGGAGGCGGTGTCGGTGTGGATGTCAAAGCCTGACACGAAGGCCTCCCGCATAGCGGTGTCCCCTGCGATGTCGGCCAAAAGGCGAAGCTCGATCTGGGAGTAGTCGGCGTCGATGAGGACACGCCCCTCGGCAGTGGGAATGAAGAACTTACGCAGCTCCCTGCCCAGCTCGGTACGGATGGGAATATTCTGCAGGTTGGGCTCGGCAGAGGACAGACGCCCCGTGGCGGTGCCCGTCTGCTTGAAGGTGGTATGCACGAAGCCCTGCTCGTCGGCCACCTTGAGAAGACCGTCCACGTAGGTGGACTTCAGCTTGGTGACCTGTCTGTACTCCAGAATATCCTCAATAATGGGATGGTACTTCTTCAGCTTCTCCAGCACCTCGGCGGAGGTGGAATAGCCCGTTTTGGTCTTCTTGTCGGTGGGGAGCATGAGGGTCTCGAACAGGATCTCCCCCAGCTGCTTGGGAGAATTGATGTTGAAGGGCTTTCCCGAATAGGTGAAGATGCGAGACTCCAGATCGGCGGCGTAGGTGTCCAACACCTGACCGTACTTATGGATGGAATCACGGTCCACCTTAAAGCCTATGCGCTCCATATCAAAAAGAACGGCGCAAAGGGGCATCTCCATGTCACGGAACACGGTCATCTGCTGCGACTTCTCCAGCTCGGCGATCAAGACGTCGCAGAGAGGCTCAAAGCAACGGATGACCTCTGCGGGAGGCGTGTTGCCCAGATAGGTCACGGCAATGCGGTCGAGATCAAAATTACCCATGCCGGAATTGAGGGCGTAGGCCGCCAGCATGATATCAAAGTCCACGGCGGCAAACTCAATGCCGTCAGCCGCCAATCGGTGGTAGAGGCTCTTGGCATCGTGGGTGATGAAGGAATTGCCCTCGGCGGTGAGGAAGGAGGTCACGGCGGTGGTATCAGCCGAGCAGGTATAGAGCTTCCCTTCCTTGCAGAGGGTCACCGTACCATTCTCATAGGTCAGCCCATAACGGCCACGGGGGAGGGTGGCCAAGTCAGCGGGAGTAAGGGACAGAGCAGGTTCTTCCACGGTGGGAGCAGGGGCAGACGTCTGCTCCCAAGGCAGATCCTCCACCACGTCGAAGAGAGTAAATTCAGCAGGTACACTGGGTGCGGCAGGCTCTTCGGTGAGATCGAAGCGCTTGATAAAGCCCGAAAATTCGTAGCGGATGAACAGCTCACGGGCGCGAGCCTTATCCATAGGATTCGTCCGCACGTCCTCCAGCGTCAGTCCCAGAGGAACCTCCCTGTAAATACGAGCCAGATCACGGGACAGGTAGGCGCTCTCCTTCCCTTCGGTGAGTTTGCGCAACATGGAAGGGGTGTGCTTGGCGGTGGCCAGCTGCTCGTAGATGCCGTCCAGCGAACCAAACTCGGAAATGAGCTTCAAAGCGGTCTTCTCGCCAATACCCGGCACACCGGGGATGTTATCCGAGCTGTCGCCCATTAAGGCCTTCACGTCTACGAACTGATCGGGGCGAACACCGTACCTCTCCATGAAGGCGGCCTCGTCGGTATCGGTGGTGGCGGCGTTGCCTGCCAGCAGGACGTGGACACGGGGGGATATGAGCTGGAGGGAATCCTTGTCACCCGTCAGAAGGTAGGCCATACAGTCCTCGGGGTCAGCCTCGGCCATGGCGGCAAGGGTTCCCAGAATATCGTCGGCCTCGTAGCCCTCCATATCCAGAATATGGAGACCCAGCATCTCGGCAAACTCACGGGACACGGGCATCTGGGCTCTGAGCTCGTCGGGCATGGCGTGGCGGCCTGCCTTGTAGGCATCGTACATTTTGTGGCGGAAGGTGGGGGTCTTCAGGTCGTAGGCGATGGCGGCGTAATCCGGCTTCAGAGCCTCCAGCTCACGGGAGACGACGTTCACCAGACCGTAGAGGGCGTTGGTGGGAAAGCCGTCCTTGGTGGTGAGCAGGCGGATGCCGTAGAAGGAGCGGTTGAGAATGCTGTTTCCATCTATGCAGAGGAGCTTTTTCATGGTTTGACTCCGTTTCCTTGGGATGTAGAATTACCTTATTATTATACCATTGTTTGGATGTTATGTCAAGGGAATGGGGAAAGTTTTGGGAGGGCTATCCGCCCCAAGACCGTGGGGGAGAATCCCTCCCAACGAAAGAAGCCCCCGCCCACAGGTTCGGGGCGGGGACGGCTTATGGGACTTATTCGTTACACACCGGCCTTGAGGATCTTGATGCGAAGCTCCAGCTCGGTGATCTCGTGATTGAGGGTGTTGATCTCCCCCATGACCGCAGAAATGGCGTTCTCAATGTCCTCGGGAATATCGGTGGTGCGGGGGCGATACTTGGTGTAGGACAGCTCGCCCAGGCGGGTAAAGGCGTCCTTCCGCTTGCTCTTGGCCTTGCTCAGCTTGAACTTGAGGGAGGTGAGATCGGCGGCGTATTCAAGACCCTTCTTAATGCTATCCATAGCCTTAGACTGGTTTTTGTTCTGATTCTCTGCCATGGCGGTATTTCCTTTCTTTTACATGGGAATCCAATGTATGTATTATAACACGAAAGGGACGAAATGTCAAGTTCATTCATCGAATAACCTGTGGCCGGCTGTGCTTTTTCTGTCGAAAGATTTTTAAAAAAGATCGTGATATCGGCTTGACGAATACGGGGAAATGGTATATAATGTATTCGTTCGCGGGTATAGTCTAATGGTAAAACTCCAGCTTCCCAAGCTGGCTATGCGGGTTCGATTCCCGTTACTCGCTCCAACAGAAAAGGACACCTCTGGGTGTCCTTTTCTGTTGGAGAAAATAACGGGTGCGAGAGACCGCTTCAAGTTGCAGCAGAAGGCGTCCGTTTTCGTGTAGCCCGCGCAACTTGACGCTCGGCACTGCCGAGCTGGGTTCTGATTCCCGTTACTCGCTCCAACAGAAAAGGACACCTCTAGGTGTCCTTTTCTATTGGAGAAAATAACGGGTGCGAGAAACCGCTTCAAGTTGCCCGTTTAGTACTCACTTATCCATAGTTCGTGCAACTTGACCAGCTCGCCGCAGGCGAGGTGTGGATTCAGATTCCCGTTACTCGCTCCAACAGAAAAGGACACCTCTGGGTGTCCTTTTCTGTTGGAGAAAATAACGGGTGCGAGAGACCGCTTCAAGTTGCGGCAGAAGGCGTCCGTTTTCGTGTAGTCCGTGCAACCTGACGCTCGGCACTGCCGAGCGGGGTTTTGAAAAGTTTGAGGACTACTGGGGAGAATACGCGAGCTACGCGGAGGAAGCTATATTCGAATATGCCTTTCGCCTTGGAGCGAGGTTAGCAATCGAGGTGCAACAAGACAACGAATTGAATACACAACGAGGATAGGCGTAAAAGCCTATCCTTTGTGCTGTAAAAATTCGTTTTTATAACATTTCAGCAACATAACAGAAGCAAAACGCAAAAATCGGTATCGTAAAATATAGGGCACCTCTAATAACTCATCGTGCGGCGAGCGACGAGAAGATTTTTCGTCAGTCTAAACAAAAAGCCGCACATATAGTTGATCCTATACGAAGGATTTTTGTGACGAATGACGGAAAAGATTCCGTCGATTCGCTGTGCGAGGGGTTTTTAGGGGTGCCCTATAGTCACAATGAAACAAAAGAAACAGGAGTATTATGGAAAACACCACTTTTAGCTACAATTATTCGGCAACAAGAAACAAGGAAGTCGAAAGCATCAGAAGAAAATATATGCCCCATGAGGAAAGCAAGCTCGAAAGACTCAAGATGCTTGACCTGCGCGTGCAAATGGCAGGTACGATAGAGAGCCTTTGCTTCGGTATCGTGGGCGCGCTTGTATTCGGCCTTGGAATGTGCTTCTTTCTTGACGTGTTTGCAGGTGCGGCTTGGCTCTCGGCACTCTTTATGATCATCGGTACTCTTATCATGATTCCTGCCTACCCGCTATACAGACGAATTGCTCGTAAAACCAAGGCAGAGCTGACACCCGAAATTCTTCGTTTGTCCGAAGAAATCATGAAATCCGCAAAAAATTAAGGATTAACAAAACGCAAACATTTCACAAAACAATCAAAAACAAACAGTTGTTATAATACAGTCACAAAATCAAAACAGACACAGAGAGAGGTAATTTATAATGAACAAGAACGATCAGCAGTTTATGGCCCAGAAAATTCGCACACAGTACATGGAAAAGACTCCCTCCGAGCTTGATGCGCTCCGCGAGCTTGACGCGAAGGTAAAGCGTCCCGCAAACGTATTCGCATACGTGTTCGGAAGCATTTCCGCCGTTGTTATGGGCGCAGGCATGAGCCTTGTGATGACCGATATCGGCGCGGTTGTGGGCATCACCAGCGCATTGGTTCCCGGAATCGCGATCGGTGTTGTGGGTCTTGGCATGGCGCTTCTCACCTACCCGATGTATAAGGGAATTCTGAATTCGCGCAAGAAGAAGTACGGTGCGGAGATACTTAAGCTCAGCGAAAAAATTTTGAATAAATAAAAAGGAGATCATTAAAATGAAAAAGAGCGCGAAAAAGGCTATCAAAAACAACAAGAAGCCGATCATCATCGGCGCGATCGGTGCCGGTGTAGTTGCTCTCGTTGCTGGACTTGGCAAGGCATTCTCGAACATGAAAAAGAGCGCCAAGGCTCAGCACGAGGTTGACAAGGCGGAGTTTGAGGCTGCAAAGGCTGAGGCAAAGGCAAGCTTTGAGGAGAACAGAGCTCACAACACCTACGCTAAGGCAAAGGCTGGTGCAAAGCAGAGCTGGGACGATGCTCACATGAGCCCCGTTGAGCGCGAGGCTAAGATGCAGGCAGAGCGCGATGAAAAGTGTGCCGCAGCAAAGGAAAAAACAAAGGCGGCAAATGCTCGCTACGAGGCGGCAAAGAAAAACTAAAAGTATGTCAGGACCACCAGCTTAGCTGGTGGCCTGCACTGGCCCTATAAGGGCCTATTACCGGCAGCACTATCGTGCTTGAAAGTCTGCCAACCGCACCGCTTCTACGGACGACCGCTGAAGCGGTGTTTTATTTGCCTTTTTTCA
>JAFXJW010000083.1 GCA_017532045.1 Clostridia bacterium
ATATTGGGAATTACCGTTGATGAACTATTGAAGGGTGAGCTATCTTCAACAGCCCCAAATAGAAAATCATTCAATCATAATATTAACTATAAAGCTGAACGAGCTTTGTTCGCAAGATTCTCGCTTACTTTAATTCCGTTGTTTGCCTTTTTCGTTTGGATTATTTTAATTGGGATAATTCCCAATGATTTCATACGAGGACTGAATTATGGTGAAACATGGCTTATTGTATTCTTTTTGCCTGCGATTGTATATGAAATTTCATGTATCATTTTGGGAATTTTCTTTTCGCTGAAGATACATCAAAGAAAAGATATAAAATTACCCTTAAAGATATTTATTTGTATTGCTTCGTTTGTTGGATTCAGTCTCTATTACCTTGCAATATATATTTATTTAATTATTAGACTCATAAAAGCTAGAACTCAAGTAAAAAAATCTGTTTGAGTATTCATCATATGAAAAGCTACCCCGACAGACCTCAAAAAATCTGTCGGGGTAAATCTTTGCCTTCTGCGTTACAATTATTCTTTTTTGGACCGTCGAGGACGCCGGTCCCTACAAGAGGAAATCAAACTTCCTTATGAGAACCAGCCTTTTGCCGTCCTTTTTGCTATGGTGGAGACAGTTGGAATCTGAACCGACCCTCGCTTCGCTCGGGGTACAAGCTGCTCTCCGCTCCCGTTGGTCGCTGCCGATCGGGGTGGGAGCTTCACTTGCACCTTGCACATTGCTTCTCATCCAAACTATTTCACCATAGCAAAAAGGACGGCTTTTTTGCCGTCCTTTTTCTTTGGTGGAGACAGTTGGAATCGAACCAATGACCTCATGCATGTCAAGCATGCGCTCTAACCAGCTGAGCTATGCCTCCGCAACGCATGACATTATAGCATAACCCGAGGGGTTTGTCAAGGGGTTTTGAGAATTTTTTTGAAAAATTCACGATTCTTTCTCTGTCACACCAGGGCGACCAAATGGTTTCAGGGAGCGGGGGTTTGTGGGGATGCACAAAAGGAGGGGGAAAGATTTGGTCAAAATAGCTCTTGCCTTAGGTTTTTTCTGTATGGTATAATAGGAGGAAATGAAAAGATCGGAGCGGATAAAGCCCCTCCGAAAAGGAGCTTACCTATGAAGAGCAGACGAATCCTACCTCTGCTGCTTGCGGCGATCACGGTTTTCCTTCTGGTTTTTGTCATGACGGTCATCACCTATGCTGATGACGGCGAGGAGGTCATTCCGACAGAATCCGCTGATCGCGGATATTGGTACGTGAGTGACTCCGAGGCAACCTACGAGAGCGGTTATGTTGTTTGGTACGAAGGGGAAACCTTTGTTTGGTTTGAGGGTGAATCCTTTTTTTCCGACCTTGAGAGCGGATCCCTCGTCTTCTATGAAAGCGGGGTCGAAAATCGGTATGAAACGGTGACGGCGTGGCGTTGCTCCTGTGGACAGGTCAACCTCGGTGATTCCTGCCCCGAATGCGGCGCGGCCAAAGCCGACGTTTCCCTTGATGGATTCTTTGCTCTGGAGGCCGTAACAGATCCTCCTGCTCCCACCATGATGGAGAAGATAGGCAGTGGTCTGGGCTGCGGCAGCACCGTTGCCTTGGGCGGCATGGTCGCCGTCACCGTTCTCGCAGGGGTGTGCCTCGTCAAGCGCAAGAAATCATATGATTGATCCCATGCCTCACGGCTTGCTATGAGTGAAAATCAAGTTGCCGCCGAGCGTCTGCGGATGCTCGGCGGGTCTTTTTTTTCGTTTCCTCTTGCAAAATTCCTCCATTTATGTTATACTATACTTAACTTATACATCGAAAGGAATTCGTATCATGAAAAACATGCGTATTGGACTGCTTCTTATGTCCCTTCTGCTCCTTCTTTGCCTGACTCTTGCGGCCTGCAACGAAGGAGACGTCGCTGATACCACTGCGGGAGACACTGTTACCGATGCTCCCACCGAGGAGATCACGACCGTCCCCGAGGAGACCTCGGAGCCCGAGACCACCGAGCCCGAGACCACCGAGCCCGAGACCACCGAGCCCGAGACCACCGAGCCTGAGACCACGGTCATCGTGGACGTGCCCGTGGGTGAGGTCTTGGATGCCCCCCATGCTACCCAGTTCACGGTCTCCAACGTTTTTGCCTCCGACATGGTGGTGCAGAGAGGGGAATTTATCCGTGTATGGGGCTGGGCTGATGCCGACCAGAACGGTAAGAAGGTAACCGGCGAATTCAAGGGTATGTTCGCTGAGGCCATTATTGAGGATGGCGCGTGGGAGATCACCTTCACCGCCCGCCTGGAGGCCTCCACCGAGATGGGCCACACCATGAAGATCTACGGTGACGGTGTGTCCTACTCCTTCAACGACGTCCTCGTAGGCGACGTGTATATGGTCATTGGCCAGTCCAACATCGCATACGGCGTTGGATATCACTTCCAATTCTCTTCGAATCCGCCTAAGGATGATTTGGATTACAATGCGCCTATCCGTCTCCACTGCAGCAACATAAATCCTACGGTGGATTATGACGGCAAGGGATCTGGCGAGAACAGCAAAGAGGTCCGCTTCGGCGCCACCTGGAAGAAGGCCAACAGCTACGTCAACATCCACGACTTCTCTGCTCTCGGTTACTTCTTCGCAACCAATTACGCCAAGCTCACCCAGAATGCCGTGCCCATCGGTATGATCGAGATCGCCGCCAGCGGCGAGCCCCTCGGCGCTTTCATGAGCAACGAGGCCGCTAAGGAAGCCCGCTCTGATGAGTACAATGCGACGACAGGTCGCTACATGACCTCCGGCGTCAATGGCTCCAGCCCCGCCCGTTACATCTACAACGACTACATGTATCCCTTTGAGCATTACGCCATGGCCGGTATCATCTGGTATCAGGGTGAGAGCGATCTGTCCCAGACGAATGCCAGAAGCTATTTGGCTAAGTTTACGGCGTTGATCGAGCATATGAGATCCACTCATAACCTCATTAACAAGGATTTCCCCGTGTACTACGTGGAGTTCCCCACCATCTTCCAAAAGCCCGCAGGCCATACCGGTGAGTGGCACTATTTGGACGTGGGTCTGATCCGCGCCGCTATGGGTGAGATCCAGCGTGTTCTGCCCAATTCCTACCAGATTGTTTCCACCGATCTGTGGAGCGACGATACCTTTGGTAACAACCTCCATCCCAACTGCAAGTTCGAGCAGGGCGAGAGAGTGGCCATTCTGGCCGCCGCCGTGAACGGCGAGGGCGGCAAGACCCTGGCAGAGGGTAACGGTCCTGTGCTGGTGAGCATGGAGGTTCTGGCGGGTGGTAAGAAGGCGATCCTTACCTACGAGAACGTGGGCACGGGTCTGACCACTACCGATGGCGGCACCGACGTTAAGGGCTTTGTGCTCTACAGAAAGCCTACCAGCATCATAACCAACAAGCCCATCACGGCTACCATCACCGCCTACAATCAGATCACCATTGAGTGTGAGTCGAACATTTCGGGTGTTATCTACAATGGAATCACCACGAACGTGTACGGTGAGGACATCAACCTCTGCAACAGCGAGGGCGTGCCTGCCGGCGCAACCTTTATTTTCAAGTAATCTGACAGCTTGACCGAAAAGCCTCCCCGTCTGCATCGGACGGGGAGGTGATTTTTTCGGGTAAGGCGCTTTGGGAAATTCTTGTGGGGAAGCATAAAACTTTCCTCCCGTATATACTTGACAGAAGCCGCAAAACATAGTATAATGGTAGCGAAAAATTTATAAGGAGGCTTTTGTTATGACGAAGGTTACGAAGCAGACCATCATCGGCGACATTCTGGACGCCGCTCCCGATACCGCCGTTTTCTTCCTGGAGATCGGCATGCATTGCCTGGGCTGCCCCATGTCCCGTGGGGAGACCATTGAGGAGGCTTGCGCCGTTCACGATACCGACGCCGATGCGCTGGTAGAGAAGATCAACGGATTCCTCGCCGAAAACGCGTAAGCGTGCGGAGACGCCCTTCAAGGCTGCTGGGGGACAGTCGCCCTTTGCGGCGGCTGTCCTCCTTCTGTTTCTCTTTATCTCTACTGTTCCGAAAGGAAATTTCCATATGTCCGTCAAGCTAACCCCTCGACTCATGACCGCCGTTTCATACGTCCGTGGCGGCCGCCTTCTGGCCGATATCGGTACGGACCACGCCTACCTGCCCATTTATCTTTGCGAGCAGGGGAGGCTGACTCCCGTCACCGCGGGGAACGGGGAGTCTCTGTGCGCCATCGCCTCTGACATCAATAAGGGACCCGTGGAGCGGGCTGATCAGCATATCGCCGACGCAGGGCTTGCGGGCTCTATACGCACCCTCCGGACCGACGGATTGAACGGCTTGGAGAGGTATGATCCCGCCGATATTATTATTTTCGGCATGGGAGGGGAGCTGATCGCCTCCATTCTGGCGGCCGCCCCTTGGGTGAATCGGGAGGGAAGGAGGCTCATTCTTCAGCCCATGACCCACGCCGAAAAGCTCCGTGAGTACCTGCTCTCGGCGGGCTTTGCCATCGTAGGAGAGACCCTTTCCCGTGAGGGGGAGCGGATCTATCAGACCATTTGCGCCGAGCCTGCGCCGAAGGATGCCTCGCCCGTCCTTACTCCCGCCGAGCTGGCCGTGGGACAGGCCTCCTATCGGGTGGCTCATCCCGAGCAGAAGGAGCTGTATGCCGAGCTCATCGACAGAACCGTTCGCGCCGAGACCTACGCCCGTGACGCCCGTCGCAGGGCGGGGCAGGAGTCCCCTGAGCAGGACGAGCTGATTTCGTCTCTGGAAGCGCTCAAGGGAGGGCTCTAAGGCCTGTCTCGACCCATCCAATCCTATAAAAAGGAGTTACGCCATGACTGTTCGTGAATTTTACGCCGCCCTGGATGCCCGTTTCCCTTGCTCCCTGTCCTGGGACTGGGATAACGACGGTATTTCCTGCACCGCTGACCTCGATGCTTCCGTGTCGGGAATCTACATTTCCCTTGACCCCACCGAGGATGCGGTGAACGCCGCCATCGAAAGAGGATGCAATATTCTGCTCACCCACCACCCCATGCTTTTCCGAGGTCTCAAGACCGTGGACGGCCACGATACGGGCACTCGCAAGGTTATCCGCTTGATCCAAAACGGGGTGACCGCCATGGCCTTCCATACCCGTTTGGATGCCGCCGAGGGCGGTGTGAACGACGTACTGGCCGCCCGCTTGGGGCTGACAAACGTGGAGCCCTTTGGGGACGATTCCAACCCTGCGGGCAAGCCCATCGGTCGAGTGGGAACCCTGCCCGAGGCTATGGATGCCAAGGCCTTCGCCGAGACCGTCAAGGCGGCTCTGCATTTGCCTGCCGTAGTCTTTGCGGGATGCGGCAAGCCCGTTCGCCGTGTGGCGGTGCTGGGCGGATCGGGGGATGAGGACATCGCCGCCGCTGTGGCCGCAGGTGCGGATACCTACGTGACCGGTGAGCTTCGCTACCATCAGCTCTGTGATGCTCCCTACGGAGAGATCAATCTCATCATGGCGGGGCATTTCCATACCGAGGCGCCCGTTCTGGACGTACTGGAGCGTGTGGCCCGTGAGCTGTGTCCCCACGTGCCCGTCCGTGTGGAGAGGTACACCCGAGTGGAGATGCTCTGATTTTAAAAATCCTTACCCGACATAGGGTTATGCCCATGTAACCCCCTGCCTGCTTTTGAGGCTGTATTCTATAGAAAAAACTCCCTTTCCGTGGTGGGAAAGGGAGTTTTTTCTGTTGCAAAGTCTACCCGTCGGGTCATGACTCCAAGGACTTGTGCAGGAAGCCTTGCAGGATTCCGGACTTGGGATTCCCGAATACCTCCTCGGGGGTGCCCTCTTCCTCGGTCACGCCGTTTGCCATGAAAATGATGCGATCTGCCACGCTCCGTGCGAACTCCATCTCGTGGGTGACCACGATCATGGTGCTGTGGTCGGATTTCAGTCCACGGATGACCGAAAGCACCTCCCCCGTCAGCTCGGGGTCAAGGGCGGAGGTGGGCTCGTCAAAGCACAGAATGTCGGGGGACATACACAGGGCACGGGCGATGGCCACTCGCTGCTGCTGACCGCCCGAAAGCTGGCAGGGGTAGGCGGTGGCCTTTTCCGCCAGGCCCACACGGGTGAGGAGTGCGGTGGCCTTTTCCTTAATGGCGGCCTGTTGCTCTGCTTTAAAGCTACGGGCGGCGTGGCGTCCTTGCTCCCTGCGGATGGTTTTGATCTCATCCTTCAGCGCCAGAGTGGGCGCCAGCATTAGATTCTGCAGGACGGTGTACTGGGGGAACAGGTTGAAGGACTGGAAGACCAGACCGAAGCGCAGACGGTTGCGGCGGATCTGCTTGTCGGACAGGGCGCGCTTGTCGGAGGCGTCCAGCAGTACCTCTCCGTCGATGGAAATGCTACCCTCGTCGGGGGTCTCCAGGAAGTTGAGACAGCGGAGCAGGGTAGTCTTGCCACTGCCCGAGGAGCCGATGATGGCCAGCACGTCTCCCCTGTTCAGGGACAGGTCAATGCCCTTCAGCACCTCGACGCCGCCGAAGCTCTTGCGAATTCCCTTGACAGATAAGAAGTTTTGATCCATTTCGCTTTCCTCCTTATACGGTGTAGTAGCTCAGCTTCTTCTCCAGCAGATGGAAAAGGATGGTGAGCAGGCCGCTGAAGGCCAGATAGAACAGACCCGCATAGAGCAGAGGGGTCAGAACGGCGTACTTGTTTACCTTCTCGTAGGCGATGGCGATGATCTCAATGACCGACAGAGCACGGGCCAGCGCGGTGTCCTTGACCAGAGTGATGACCTCGTTGCTCATGGGGGATACGACTCGCCGTACCATCTGCATCAGCACCACACGGAAGAAGATCTGGGTTTTGGTCATGCCCAGCACCTGTCCCGCCTCGTACTGACCCTTGGGCACGGCCTTGATGCCACCCTCGTAGATGACGGCGAAGTAGCAGGCGTAGTTCAGGGCGAAGGCCACCAGCACGAAGGCGAACTGGAGATCTGCCATGGTGTCGATTCCCAGAGCGGCGGCAAAATCCTTGTTGGGGACTTTGAAAAGCACCGAGGGAATAAAGGTCACCACCACGCATTGGAGGAGCAGGGGCGTGCCTCGCACTACCCAGATGATCAGTCTCATGAGGTAGCTGACGGGCTTGAACTTGGCCATGGCCAGCACGGCAAAGAGCAGACCCAGAGGGATGGAAATGACCAGCGTAAGCGCAAAAAGCTTCAGCGTAACGCCGAAGCCTATGCACAGGTCATATAGAACAGACCATGTATTCATAAGAGAACGAAATATCCTTTTCCTGTTTTTCTATGACAAAGAATCCTTTTTTAAAGTTTCTTGAAGGGGGTAGCGAAGCGGCGACACGGTAGTGAATGGATGCCGGTGGCATCCAGAGCCGTGTCGTGACCGAGCCACAGCGAGACCAGGGGCAGCTTCTTGCAAGAAGTTCCCCCCAAGCACATCCCCGCTCTTTACTTTACGGGATTGACCAGCTCCTCGCCGGCAGAGCCCTTCTCCACGATGATGATGGCGTCCTTGGTGTTCTTGGTAAAGGCGGCCAGATCGGCGGAGGCGTACTTCTCGGCGTCGGTCTTCTTAATGACGGCCACCTGCTTGTTGGCCAGATAGGGGATGGAGATGCACATCTCGGCAGAACGCTCGGGGGTGATGGTCATGCCGTTCCAAACCAGATCGATGGTGCCGTTCTCCAGAAGGGCTTCCTTCTGAGCCCATTCGATCTCAACGAATTCGATCTTGACGTCGGTCTGGTAGGTGGCGTTGAGGTAATTGAATACAGCCCGAGCCAGGTCAATATCAAAGCCTGTCAGCCAAGAACCGGTGCCTACGTCTTCCTTGTAGGCGATGGGGGCGAAAATGGTGTAACCAATGATCACCTTCCCCGAGGCGACTACGTCATTCCAAGAGGAATCGGTGGCGTTGGCGTAGGGGTTGACGGTATCGGCCTTGACCAGCAACTCGGAGGTGAGACCGTAAATCTGGGCGGTCTTCAGATAATTGCTGTCCGCGATGGCGATGAGGGCCTCGTTGACCTTGCTCATGAGAGCCTCGTTGGACTTCTTGGCGGCGATGCCGTACTGCTCTTCAGCCAAAATCACGTTCGGCAGAACCTGATAGTCCTTGAAGGTGTCGACTCTGCTCATGTAGTAGCCGGCCATGACCGAGTCAATGACGGCGATGTCGGCGTCACCCTTGACCAGACCGTTCAGGGCGTCCAGCTGGCTGGCCACGGCCAGGCACTCCTTGCCGTAGACAGGGCCCTTGGCGTCGTTATTCGTGTCATTTACGTCGACCTTGTTGCAGGAAACGGCGCACAGGGAGGCGACCAGCAACAGGCAGGCCATGGTGATGGAAAGAATCTTTTTCATGGTAATATCCTCTTTTCCGATAAAATGAAATCCTCGGCGGGACTCCTCGTATGTGCCACATTATAGCACAGGGCGAGAGGTTTGTCAATACAAAACTTTAACAATTTAGCGAGATAAAGCGATTTTGTACAGTTGCCCAAATCGGAACGGCCATTTTTGGGCAGATAATCAAAAAACGGGCACTCGGAAGTGCCCGTAAAGGTGTTGTGGGGGGATCAGAGGTACTCGGGGAGCCAGTCCTTGTGGGCTTCAAACAGATCGTCGCACAGGGAGACGATGTCGTCGATGGACAGCTCGGAGGAGGTGTGGGGATCCAGCATGGCGGCTTGATACACGGTCTCCTTCTTGCGGGTCACGGCGGCCTCGATGGTGAGGAGCTGGGTGTTGATGTTGGTCATGTTCATGGCGGCGCACTGGAGGGGCAGACGACCCACGTGGGTGGGCTGTACGCCCGCCTTGTCCACAAGACAGGGAACCTCGACGCAGGCCTCGGCGGGGAGGTTGTCTATAAGCCCCTTGTTGAGGACGTTGCCGCCGATACGGTAGGGGACGTCGGTCACCATGGCCTCCATAATATAGGATGCGTACTCCATGGTGCGGGTGTGGGTGATGTCTCCAGCCAGATAATGCTCCTTGGCGGCCTTCCAGCCTGCGATCTGATTGATGCAGCGGCGGGGGTACTCGTCCAGGGGAATGTTGTAGCGCTCGATCAGTTCGGGATACTTGGATTTGATGAAGAGATTGTTGTACTCGGCGTTATGCTCCGAGGACTCGGTGCAGTAGTAGCCCAGACGGCGGATGTACTCGTAGCGGACCAGATCCCAATGCCCCTTGGGGTACTGCTCCAGGATCTCAATGGCGCGGCGATGCGCCTCGGGGAGCAGATCGTTTCCGTCGGCATCCTGCAGCTCCAGAAGCCAAGCCATGTGGTTGATGCCGGCGATCTTCTGCTTCAGGGGGCGCTTGACGTCTGTCATGCCTACACCGTGCAAAAGGGAATCGGCGCAGACCTGCACACTGTGGCAGAGTCCCACGGTGTTGATGGGGGTGTATCTCTGCATGTAGCCCGCCAGCGTAGCCATGGGGTTGGTGTAGTTGAGGAACCATGCGTTGGGACAGACCTGAGCCATATCGTCTGCGAAATCTTGCAGGACGGGGATGGTACGCAGGGAACGGAAAATGCCGCCGATGCCCAGGGTATCGGCGATGGTCTGACGGAGACCGTACTTCTTGGGCACCTCAAAATCAATGATGGTGCAGGGATCGTACAGACCCACCTGAATGGCGTCCACCACGAAATCCGCCCCCCGGAGGGCGTCCTTGCGCTGGGGTACGCCCAGATACTTGGAGATCTTGGCACGGTTCTGGTTGATATTCTTGTTCAGGGCGGTGACCATGATGTAGGACTCTTCCAGCCGTTCGGGGTCGATGTCGTAGAGGGCGAATTCAAAATCCCGAAGCGCCTCGCAGCACATGGAGTCGCCGATAACGTTTTTGGCAAAAACGGTGCTGCCTGCACCCATAAAGGTGATCTTTCCCATTTTCAGTACCTCACTCCCTTGGAGTGACCCTTTCGTGAATGTGATTGTATTATAACAAATATGGACAGAATTGTCAAGTGAACTTAAGGGCACCTCTAAAAACCCCTCGCACAGCGAATCGACGGAATCTTTTCCGTCATTCGTCACAAAAATCCTTCGTATAGGATCAACTATACGTGCGGCTTTTTGTTTAGACTGACGAAAAATCTTCTCGTCGCTCG
>JAFXJW010000084.1 GCA_017532045.1 Clostridia bacterium
ACAGCGAATCGACGGAATCTTTTCCGTCATTCGTCACAAAAATCCTTCGTATAGGATCAACTATACGTGCGGCTTTTTGTTTAGACTGACGAAAAATCTTCTCGTCGCTCGCCGCACGATGAGTTATTAGAGGTGCCCTGAAGTTGTTCTAAATTCAAAGTCACGCAGGCTCCTTCCGTCACGCTTCGCGTGCCACCTCCCTCTCAGAGGGAGGCTTATATAATCCGCACGCAAGTGCGCACTTACTCACCACTGAAAGTGGTGATACAAGAAAAAAGCCGATACGGAATCAAATCCATATCGGCTTTTTTACTGTCCTTTAGCACCCGTTGCTATTGGACGGGGAATTTTCTTTTTTAGAGCTTCTTTTTGAGGAACTGTCCCGTGTAGGAGCCGTCCACACGGGCTACCTCCTCGGGAGTACCCGTAGCCACGACGGTGCCACCGTCGGCGCCGCCCTCGGGGCCCAGATCAATGATGTGGTCGGCGCACTTGATCACGTCCAGATTATGCTCAATGACCAGCACTGTATTGCCACCGTCGCAGAGCCGCTGGAGGACGGTGAGAAGCCGTGCCACGTCGTCGGTATGAAGACCCGTGGTGGGCTCGTCCAGAATATAGATGGTCTTGCCCGTGCCTCGCTTGGCCAGCTCGGCCGCCAGCTTGACACGTTGCGCCTCGCCGCCCGACAGGGTGGTGGAGGACTGGCCGATCTTGATGTAGCCGAGACCTACGTCGAAAAGGGTCTGGAGCTTGCGCTTGATCTTGGGCAGGCCGTCAAAGAAGGAAAGTCCCTCCTCCACGGTCATATCCAGCACGTCAAAGATGCTCTTGCCCTTGTAGTGTACCTCTAAGGTGTCCCGATTGTACCGTTTGCCCTTGCATACGTCGCAGGTCACGTAGACGTCGGGGAGGAAGTGCATCTCGATCTTCTTGACACCGTCGCCCTCGCAGGCTTCACAGCGGCCGCCCCTTACGTTGAAGGAGAACCGACCCGGGCCAAAGCCCTTGGCCTTGGCGTCCTGGGTGCTGGCGAACAGGTCGCGGATGTCGTTGAACAGGGAGGTATAGGTGGCTGGATTGGAGCGGGGGGTGCGGCCGATGGGGGACTGGTCAATGGCAATGACCTTGTCCAGATGCTCCACACCCTCCACCGAGTCATGCTCCCCGGGGTAGGTCACGGCGCGGTTCAGATCGTGAGCCAGTACGGGGTAGAGAATTCCGTTGACCAGAGAGGATTTCCCCGATCCGGAAACCCCCGTCACGCAGACAAATTTTCCAAGGGGGATCTCTACGTCGATGCGTTTCAGGTTATGCTCGGCGGCGCCTTTTACTTTGAGGAAACAACCGTTTCCGGGTCTGCGGGCAGAGGGTACTTCGATCCTCTTTCGTCCCGACAGGTACGCGCCTGTGACGGAATTTTTATCAGCCGCTACCTCCGCAGGCGTGCCTGCCGAGACGATGCGACCGCCGTGGATGCCCGCTCCGGGGCCGATGTCGATGAGGTAGTCGGACTCCTCCATGGTCTCCTCGTCATGCTCCACCACGATCACGGTATTGCCCAGATCCCGAAGCTTTTTCAGGGTGGAGATCAGCTTGGTGTTGTCTCTTTGGTGAAGTCCGATGGAGGGCTCGTCCAGAATATACAGCACACCCACCAGCGCCGAGCCGATCTGGGTGGCCAGGCGGATGCGTTGTGCCTCACCGCCCGAAAGGGTACCCGCCTTGCGGGAGAGGGTCAGGTAGTCCAGACCCACGGACACAAGGAAGCCCAGCCGTGCCTTGATCTCCTTGACGATCTCCTTGGCGATGACTGCCTCAGAGCCCGTGAGGTGGAGGCCTGTGATGAAATCCAGTGCGTCCTTGATGGAAAGGGCGCAGAAATCGTGAATATTCAGCCCCCCTACGGTGACGGCCAGAACCATGGGATTCAGGCGCTTGCCGTGGCACTCGGGGCAGGGAGCGTCCTCTACGAATTCCTCGTAGCTGTCCGAGCCGAAGCCGCCCTGACGGATACGGGACTCCATGATGCCCACCACGCCTTCAAAGCGGACGGTCTGGTGGGTGGCGCGGTCTCCGAAATGACGGGTGATGGTGTAGGTCTCGTCCCCCGTGCCGTAGTACAGGGCATGGAGCGCCTCGGCCGTGAAGGTGGAGATGGGCTGATCCATGCGGAAGCCGTGACGACGACCAACCTCTTCAAAGAGAGGGCCGTTCCAGCTTTGGGGGTCGAGGGTCTTGAAGCCGTTGACCTGAATCGCCCCCTCCCACAAGGTCATTTCGGGGTGGGGAATGAGCTTTTTCACAGAGATCCGTTGCATATCGCCGATGCCCGCACAATGGGGGCAGGCCCCTGCGGGATTGTTGAAGGAGAAAATACGGGGCTCCAGCTCACCGAAGGAGATACCGTGCTCCTCACAGGCGTAGGACTGGGAGAAGGTCAACTCCTCCTCGGCCTCCTCCCCACGGGGGACGGTGAGGATGGTAAGGCGGCCCTCGGCGGCGGCCAAAGCATTCTCCACCGAGTCGGACAGGCGGGGGCGGATGCCCTCCTTCATGATCAGGCGGTCTACCACGATCTCAATGCTGTGCTTCTTGTTCTTGTCCAGCTTGATCTCTTCGGTCAGATCGTAAATGCTTCCGTTCACACGGACACGGACGTAGCCCTTCTTCTTGGCGTCGGCCAGCACCTTCTCGTGCATACCCTTCTGGGCTCTGACCACGGGGGACAGTACCATGAAGCGAGTGCCCTCGGGCAGCTCCAGGATCTTGTCGATGATCTGGTCCACGGTCTGCTGACGGATCTCCTTGCCGCAGATGGGACAGTGGGGGACACCCACACGGGCGTAGAGGAGTCGGAGATAATCGTAGATCTCGGTGACCGTACCCACAGTAGAGCGGGGGTTTTTGGAGGTGGTCTTCTGGTCGATGGAGATGGCGGGGGACAACCCTTCAATGAGATCCACGTCGGGCTTGTCCAGTTGTCCCAAGAACATACGGGCATAGGAGGACAGGGATTCCACGAAGCGGCGGTGTCCCTCTGCGTAGATGGTGTCAAAGGCAAGGGAGGACTTGCCCGAGCCCGAAAGCCCCGTCATGACCACCAGCTTGTCACGGGGAATGGTCACGTCCACGTTCTTCAGGTTGTGTACACGGGCGCCTTTTATGATGATGGATGTTTGCATAGATTGATGGTTTCCTTTTTTCAATGTTAGAGAATACCGGCTAAGGCCCGCTCACGCAGAGCCTCCTTCAAAATCTCCCGCTCGGAGAATTCCATGCGGCGAGTGCCGATGAGCTGGTAGGTCTCGTGTCCCTTGCCCGCCAGCAGGATGATGTCTCCCGCCTCGGCTCTGCTGACCAGCATACGGATGGCGGCCTCACGGTCGGGCTCGTGGATACGAGGGCAGGCATCGGGAGGAAAGTGGGCATCAATGTCACGGATGATCTCCATCACGGGCTCGTCGGCGGGGTTGTCGGCGGTCAGGACGCAGAGATCAGCACGGTGAGCCGCTGCCAGCGCCAGATCCCGTCGCCGCTCCTTGGTACGTCCACCTACCGAGCCAAAGAGGCAGATGAGCCGTTTCGGGGCGTATTCCGTTAGAGCATCCAGAATGGAGGTAAGGCTCACTCCGTTGTGGGCGTAGTCAATGATAAAGGTTACCCCGGGCAGGGCGGGGGAGGTCACGGCCTCAAAGCGGCCTGTCACCGAGGCGTTGGACAGCAGCTCCTTGGCCAAGGCAGGACCGACGCCAAAGCCCTCGCAGACCACGCAGAGAGCCGCCAAGGCGTTGCGCACGTTGAAATCCCCGGGGAAGGGGAGGAACCACTCTCCCCCCACGGCTTGTCCCCGTCTCCTGGGGGAAAAGCTGACACCCAGACGGTCGCCTCTGCGGTCGGGGCGGATGTCGTCGGCGTACCAAGTGGCAGACGGGTCACGGGTGGCGAAGGATAGGACGGGGGCGGTCACTCCCTCTGTCATGTAGGGGGTAACGGGATCGTCAACGCCTCCTACGACGGTGTGGGTAGGATAGTCGGTGAAGAGTAGCCTCTTGCAGTCGCGGTAATGCTCCATGGTGGGATGCTCCACGCCGCCGATGTGATCACGGGAGAGGTTGAGGAACAGGGTGCTGTCAAAGATCAGCCCACGGATGCGCCCCATCCACAGGGCTTGGGAGGAGATCTCCAGGGTGCAGGCCACAATGCCCGCATCCCGCATCCCCCGCAGGTGTCGGTAGATCTCCACACTTTCGGGGGTGGAGTTGACAGTGGTGTAGTGGTACTCTCCATAGTCTATACCGTTTGTTCCGATGTAGCCCGTGGGAATGCCCGCCCCGTTCAAAAGGCTTTGGATGAGGAGGGCGGTGGTGGTCTTGCCCTTGGTGCCTGTCAGGCCGATGATCCGCACGTCCCGCTCGGGATGGTCGTAGAATTCGGCGGCGGTATCCGCCAGAGCGGCGCGGGTGTCGGGAACGGTAAAGATCACCGCATCGGGGGGGAGATCCAGTCCCCGCTCTGCTACGAAGAAGCGACAACCCCGACGGTAGGCCGACTGGGCAAAGGCGTGTCCGTCGCTTACCTTACCCACAAGGCAGAAGAATACCGTCCCCTCGGTGGCCAGACGGGAGTCGTAGCAGAGGGCGGTGATGGGGGTATTTTGGACTCTGTCCCACAAGGGGGAGTCTGGTACGATTCCCCCCGACAGGGTCTTCAGCAGGCTGGCTATGGGCTTTCTCATGATCGCTCCTTTGCATCGTTTCGTTGTACCAGTTTTTGAAGAGGATTTTGTCCTAATTCGGGACTGTCCAGCAGAACGAAATCCTCCTCCAGCTCGTGACCTACCCGTCCGAGAAATGCTTCCGCCTCAGGGGAACAGGGGATCAGCGCAAGGATACCCGCGGCCGTACTGCGCTCTCGGGCAAAGCTCTTGAGCAGCAGCAGATTCACAGGGTCGTTTTCTTCAGCATAGGGAAGAGAGGGGTGCTTGCGGGCGTAAACCGTCAGAAGAATATGTCCCCTTGCTCCAAACCAATGGGACTCCAGCCCCAATCGGACGTAGAGCATGCGGGCGAGACGCCCTGCCAGCCGTCTGCCGTCCAGCAGAACGGGCTTGGTCGTGCCGAACAGGTAACGGTTTTCCACGGTCCTCTCTCCTTTCGGTTGCATACTGCCTTTATTATACCACAGAACCTTGATTTTGTCACCCGTCAAGGCAAGGAAATCAGCAAAAAAATGAAGTTTTTTTGGAATTTTACGGCGATTTTGCCGTAATTTCCGTTGGAAGCCTTGCCAAACGGGGGAAGGTGTAGTATAATGGTGTCATTCTACGTGTGAGGTGAGTACCCGACATGAAAAAGGATATTCTGTATAAGCTGTTTTCTCATATACCCACTTTGGAGACCGAGCGTCTGACCTTGCGGGGTATGCGTGTATCCGATGCGGAGGATATGTATGACTATGCCTGCCGTCCCTCCGTGAGTCAGTACCTGCCATGGGATCCCCACACCGACATCGCCGAGACCCGTGAGTACCTGACCTACGTGGGACAGCGCTACCGTACGGGGGATTTCTACGATTGGGGAGTGGTTGATAAGGAGAGCGGGCGCATGATCGGAAAATGCGGCTTTACCTCCTTTGATTGCCCCAATGATTCCGCCGAGATCGGCTACGTTCTGAATCCCTCCTTCCAAGGGAAGGGGCTGGCCACCGAGGCTGTCCGCCGTGTGCTGGATTTCGGATTTAGAGAGCTGGGACTGCACCGTATCGAAGCTCATTTCATGGAGGGAAACACCGCATCCCTTCGCCTTATGGAGCGGCTGGGTATGACCCTGGAGGGCTATGCCCGGGAGTCCATGCGGATCAAGGGAAGGTTTTGCACCGTGGGAATCTGTGGAATACTGCGGCATGAGTATTTGAGTAGGAAATCAATTGGGGGGCACCTCTAAAAACCCCTCGCACAGCGAATCGACGGAATCTTTTCCGTCATTCGTCACAAAAATCCTTCGTATAGGATCAACTATACGTGCGGCTTTTTGTTTAGACTGACGAAAAATCTTCTCGTCGCTCG
>JAFXJW010000006.1 GCA_017532045.1 Clostridia bacterium
CATTTTGCATTTTCAAACTCCCCGATAAACCCCAATTTATTTCCGTTTTCTTTCTCCTTCTCCCCTTGACAAATCCCCGAAATCTGCTATAATAGTTAATATGTTAATTATTAACTCATTGACAGTTAACCTTAAAACAAAATTCGACAGAAAAGGAGAAGCGACCGTGGAAAAAAAGCACCCCGAAAAATTTCCCTTCTCGGACTCCCCGTACATGACCGCCGTTCGAAAGCTCATACGGGTCATGCGCCGCCACCACGCCTACGTGGAGCGGCAGATCGGCGACCTGGGCATCCACCACGGCCAGCACCGCATGCTGATGCAGCTGGCAAAACCCCGAAAATCTCCCCCCTCCCAAAAGGAGTTGGCCGAGACCATGGGGATCAGCCCCGCCGCCGTCACCGCCTCCCTGAAAAGGCTGGAGCGAGAGGGCTACGTCTCCCGTTCCACCACCGACGAGGACAACCGCCGAAACCAGATCCGCATCACCGAGGAGGGTCTTGAGCAGGTGAACGAGAGCCGCGCGGTATTCGAGTCCGCCGACAGGGCCCTGTTCGCCGGCTTCAGCCACGAGGAGATCGCCCTGTTCACCTCCTTTTTGGAGCGGCTGGATGGCAATCTCGACGACGCGGGCGCACCCGTAGACCCCCCTCCCCCATCCCCCGACTGTACCCCTCCCCATCCTATCGAAAGGAAGTAAGACCGTGACGAATATGCAACCCCAAAAGCCGCAAACCGAACAGCTGCGGTGGTTCAAATACGTAAGGCCCTACCTGCCTTGGTTCATCATCGGCCCCCTGTGCATGATCGTAGAGGTCATCGGCGAGGTGGTCATGCCCAAGCTTTTGGCCTACATCATCGACTTCGGCGTGACCCACAAAATGACGGATCCCCCCGCCTGGCTCTCCTGGGTCTACGGCATACTCAATCAGAGCTTTGACGACCCCGACGCCCCCCTGATCGTGGCGCTGGCCGTGGGCATGGTGCTGACCGCCGTCCTCATGATGATCGGCGGCGTGGGCGGTGCCTATTTCGGTGCCAAGGCCTCGGTGAACTTCGCCGCCGACCTCCGTGCCGACATTTACCGCAAGGTTCAGCGGTTCTCCTTTGCCAACATCGACAAGTTCAACACGGGCTCTCTGGTCACCCGACTGACCAACGACGTGACCCAGCTCCAGAACGTCGTGAACACCTTGCTCCGCATGGCTCTCCGCTCCCCGGGTATGCTCATCGGCGCACTCATCATGGCCGTCACTCTCAACCGTCAGTTGGCACTGGTGCTGGCCTTTGTAGTACCCACCATCCTGGTGGTCATCGTTCTGTTCATCTTCGTGGGCCTTCCCCGCTTCAACGCCATGCAGGAGAAGGTGGACGGCCTCAATTCCAGCGTACAGGAAAACGTGACCAACGTCCGTGTGGTCAAGTCCTTCGTCCGTGAGGACTACGAGAGCCGCCGCTTTGCCGAAACCAAAGCGAGCCTCAAGCGGGCAGGCCGCCGTGCCATGATGGTCATGATCTGGATCTCCCCCCTCATGTCCTTCTTCATGAACGCCGCCGTGCTGGCCGTTCTGTGGTTCGGCGGTAACATGGTATTGACCGAGGGTATGCTGGTGGGTGACCTCACCGCCTTTGTGACCTACATCACCCAGATCCTGTCCTCCCTCATGATGGTGACCATGCTCTTCATGCAGGCCTCCCGTGCCATGGCATCCGGCAAGCGCATCAAGGCCGTGATGAACGAGGAGATCGACATCTCAGACGCCGCCGCTGCCTGCCCCGACAAGCAGGTAGAGCGAGGCGAGATCGAATTCAGAAACGTCACCTTCCGCTACTACAAGGGTAGCGAGGGCAAGGTACTGGACAACGTAAACTTGAAGATCGGCGCCGGCTCTACCGTAGGCATCATCGGCTCTACGGGCTCGGGCAAGACCACCCTGGTCTCCATGATCCCCCGCCTCTACGACACCGACGAGGGTGAGGTGCTGGTGGACGGCGTGAACGTCAAGGACTACAGCCTCTACAACCTCCGTGAGGGGGTAGGCATGGTCCTGCAAAAGAACGTGCTGTTCTCGGGCACCATCGAGGATAACCTCCGCTGGGGCGACGGGGAGGCCGACATGGAAGCCCTCCGTGCCGCCGCCGATTCAGCCCAGGCCGACGGCTTCATTATGGGCTTTGAAAAGGGCTATCAGTCGGATCTGGGTCAGGGCGGCACCAACGTATCGGGCGGACAGAAGCAGCGGCTCTGCATCGCCCGCGCCCTTCTCAAAAAACCCAAGATCCTCATTCTGGATGACTCCACCTCCGCCGTGGACACCGCCACCGAGGCCCGCATCCGTGAGGCCTTCCGCGGAGAGCTGAGAGATACCACCAAGATCATCATCGCCCAGCGCATCACCTCGGTCATGGAGGCCGACTGCATTATCGTAGTCAACGAGGGACGCATCACGGGCATGGGTACTCACGATGACCTCCTTGCCTCCAACGTAGAGTACAAGGAAATTTACGACTCCCAGATGGAGGCCGCCAGACACAAGGCCGAGCTGGAAGAGCTGAAGGACGGGGAGGTGAATGCGTAATGGCAGCCAGAAGCATTGAAGAGCTCCAAAAGCGTTACGCTTCCCTGGGCAAGACCCTGGGAGATCGCAGAGGCCCCGGAGGCCCGGGAGGTCCTCGCAGAGGCCCCCGCCCCAAGGGCAAGCCCGCCAACAGCCGCGCCACAGTACACCGTCTGCTGGGATACATCGGCGCCCATTGGTTCCGTCTTTCCTTCGTACTCCTTTGTATGCTGTGCAGCACCGTCGCCTCTATGGTAGGCACATACCTCCTCCGCGACGTGTACAACGTCCTGATCCTCCCCCAGGGCGGCGAGGTATCCGCCCACACCAAGAGCATCCTCCTCAAAATATTCATGCCCGATCTGGTGGCCAACGCCACCCCCACGGTGGAGCAGCGTCTGGGATGCTTGGGCATTATCCTGTCGGTTTTGGCCGTGATCTACCTGATCGGCATCGTCTCCACCTACCTGCAGGGACGGCTCATGATCGCCGTCTCCCAGAACGCCGTGGAGAAGATCCGCAACGACCTCTTTAAGAAGCTCCAGAAGCTTCCCGTCCGCTACTTTGACTCCCATCCCACGGGCGAACTGATGTCCCGCTTCACCAACGACGTGGACGCCATCGACATGATGATCAACTCCACCGTCACCAGCCTCATCTCGGGCGCTATTTCCCTGGTGGGAACCGTGTTCATGATGTTCTACACAAGCTGGTTCCTGGCCCTCATCACCCTGCTCTTCATTCCCCTCTACCTCTTCGGCGGCGGACTGATCGCCAAGAGATCCGCCAAGTACCATGTGGCGCAGCAGGCCGCGCTGGGCGCGGTCAACGGCTACATCGAGGAGACCGTCACCGGCTCCAAGGTGGTCAAGGTGTTCAACCACGAGTCCGTTTGCGTGGAGGAGTTCGAGGCTCTGAACAACGACATGCGCGACAAGCAGTTCAAGGCTCAGTTCTACGGCGGCGTCATGGGACCCATCATGCACAACCTGTCCAATCTGGCCTTCGCCCTTACGGCGGGCGTGGGCGGTCTGCTCTGCATTCTTGCGGGCTTTGACGTGGGCGGTCTGACCATCTTCTGCACCTACTCCCGTCAGTTCTCCTTCCCCATCAACAATCTGTCCATGCAGATGTCCACCGTCTTCTCGGCGCTGGCCGGTGCGGAGCGTGTCTTTAGCGTCATGGACGAAGCCCCCGAGACCCCCGATGCCCCCGACGCCATCCCTCTGGAGGACGTGAAGGGCGACGTGGTTCTGGAGGACGTTTCCTTCGGATATATCCCCGGGCAGACGGTGCTTCGCCACGTAAATCTCTACGCCCATGCGGGCCAGAAGATCGCCTTCGTCGGCTCTACGGGCGCAGGCAAGACCACCGTCACCAACCTCCTCAACCGTTTCTACGACATTGACGAGGGCACCATCACCATCGACGGCGTGGATATCCGCTCCTACAAGCGGGACGATCTGCGTGAAAACATCGCCATGGTACTGCAGGACACCCACCTGTTCACAGGCACCATCATGGAGAACATCCGCTACGGCCGTCCCGACGCCACCGACGAGGAGGTGATCGAGGCCGCCAAGACCGCCTCGGCTCACTCCTTCATCATGCGGCTGGAGCATGGCTACCGGACCGTGCTGGAGGGTGACGGCGCCAACCTGTCTCAGGGTCAGCGTCAGCTTCTCAACATCGCCCGAGCCGCCATATCCAAGGCGCCCATTCTGGTGCTGGACGAGGCCACCTCCTCGGTGGATACCCGTACCGAGCGCCACATTGAGCGTGGCATGGATCGGCTCATGAAGAACCGTACCACCTTCGTCATCGCCCACCGCCTGTCCACCGTCCGCAACGCCAACGCCATCATGGTGCTGGAGAAGGGGGAGATCATCGAACGGGGCAACCACGATCAGCTTCTCGCCCTGAAGGGCCGCTACTACGAGCTGTACACCGGCAAGAAGGAACTGGACTAAAAATATAACCATATAGAGGAAGCATCATGAAAAACAAGATCAAGTACTACCCCCGCCTCCGTGAGCTGCGTGTCGCCGCGGGGATGAACCAGACCGAGATCGCCGATCTTCTGGATATGCAGCAGAATCAGTACAGTCGTTACGAGCGGGGCGAGCGGGAGCTGCCCATGCACCTGTTCGTCAAGCTGGCGGCTCACTACAAGGTCAGTCTGGACTACATGGCCGGCCTGAGCGACAACAAGGATCGAGCGTAAGCCACAGCCCCGCAAGCAAAAACCGACACTCCACACGGAGTGTCGGTTTTTGTATTGTTGGAAGGTGGCAGCAGGGGCTTCGCCCCTGCACCCCACCAAAGAACGTTTTGAAAAAAGTTCTTTGGAATCTCAAAAACTTTCAAAACTGTTTAATGAATAATGTTTTTGAAAGTTCTTGGGATTCTTAACCCCTTCTTTCAAGAAGGGGTTACATGGGGGTATAGGGGGCAACGCCCCCTATACGCTCTCGTCTCACTCCTCTACGATCACGCCGTCCAGGAGCCTTTGGGCGTCGGCGGCGGGAAGCTCGGCCACGCTCTTCAGCTTACGGTTGATCTGACGGGTGCGGGTACCGATGAGCTTATCCAGCTCATCTCCGGTCTGGTCGATGCGCTCCTTGGCCTTGGCCAGCACCCGCTCGAAGTTGCCGAACTCGGTCTTGACCGCCCCCAAAACCTCCCAGACCTCGCCGGATCGCTTCTGAATGGCCAGGGTGCGGAAGCCCATCTGCAGGCTGTTGAGAAGGGCGGCCAGGGTGGTGGGGCCCGCTACGCTGACACGGAACTGGGTCTGGAGCACGTCCACCAGTCCCATGCGGACGACCTCGGCGTAGAGCCCCTCAAAGGGCAGGAACATGATGCCGAAGGTGGTGGTGTAGGGAGGCTCCACGTACTTGTCGCGGATGTCCTTGGCCGCGCCCTTGATGCGGGTCTCCAGCTCGGAGGAGGCGGCCTTGATGGCATCGGGGTCGCCTGCCTCGTAGGCATCCACAAGATGGTGGTAGGCATCGGCGGGGAACTTGGCGTCGATGGGAAGGTACACGGGCTGATCCCCTTCCCCGGGGAGCTTGATGGCAAACTCCACACGGTTGGCGGTACCGGGGCGGGTGACGGCGTTCTCCTCGTACTGCTCGGGGGAGAGCATTTCGGAGATGATGGCGCCCAGCTGGATCTCTCCCAGAATACCACGGGTCTTCACACCCGCCATGACCTTTTTGAGATCTCCCACGTCCCCTGCCAGGGTCTGCATCTCGCCCAGCCCCTTGTACACGTCGGCCAGTCGCTCGTTGACCAGCTTGAAGGACTGGGAGATCCGATCGTCCAGGGTCTTTTGCAGCTTTTCGTCCACGGTGGCGCGCATCTGCTCCAGCTTTTCGCTGTTGCTGGTCTGCATGACCGTCATACGCTCCTCCATGGTCTTGCGGAGCAGCTCCTGAGCGGCGGCAGACTGCTCACGGAAGTCCTTGAACTGCTTCTCCACTTCGGTTAGTCTCTGTCCCACGGTGGTATTCAGGCCGTCCATGCGCTCGGACAGAAGGGTATTCAGGGACTTCTGCATGGCCTCGATGCGAGCATCCTGGGCCTCGAAGCGACGGGTCTGGGCCTCGGCCAGCTCGGCCATGAGCTTGCGCTCCGACTCGTTCAGATCCGCGATGCGCTTGGCCTGCAGCTCGGCGGTCTCCCTCTGGGACTCCCGCAGGGACTGACCCAGCTTTTCCATAGAGGTCTGTACCGTGGAAACGGTCTCGGTGCGAGCGCCTCTCAGCTCGGTCTGCATCTCGGTGCGGAGGGTGCTTTGGCTATTCTTCTCCTCCCGCAGAATGGGGTCGGTGACCTCTCTGCGCAGGGCGTCGGTCATGGCGCGGGCGGCCGCCTCCGCCGCGGCGGTGGGATTGGCGGCGGTCTGCTTGCGGCCCAGCAGGATCACCAGCAGGGCAAGGACGCCCAGCACGGCGACAAACGTGAGCAGGGCAAGGATTTCAACGAGTTCCATGGATACCTCCTTGGCGGATTTCTTTCTGCCTCCATTATATCCCTTTTGGGGCGACTTGTCAAGGGGACAAATTTGGGTTTATCGGGTAGATTGATTTGTGTACTTTTCTCTCCCTGTCGAGAGAAAAGTACCAAAAGAGCGCCACTTAAGGGAGGCCCCGATGCCTCCCTTAAGAAACCCTTCGTCGGGCGCACGACTCCTCGCCCACAAAGGGGCGTCGGAGTCTAATTGCGCATAGAAATCGAGGACACCCAACACCCCGCACGAACGGCGGAGCGCCGTCTGCGCGGAGCTTGCCCGGGGGTGCGGGGCAGAACGGGAAGTCTCGCCACACGTCCCTGCGAGCAGGTGAAACCCGCGAGCTCGGCGCTCCGCCGAGGTTGCGGACATACGGCTACCTGTGAAGTGACAGCGCATTAGCCTTTTTTGCCGAAGGGCAAAAAAGCTGCGCCGAATAGGGGATAGGATTCTTAAGGAAAGTACCTGGGTACTTTCCTTAAGTGGCGCTCTTTTGGTACTTTTCTCTCGACAGGGAGAGAAAAGTACGTAGATCGATCTCCCCGATAAACCCCAATTTGAATTCTCCCGACATTTTTTGAAAACTCCCTTGATATTTCACCTCCATTATGTTATAATAAGAGGGATTATGAACTGCGTAGTTGCGGGGTCTCCCCCGCATGAACATATGGAAACGAGGTGATCCCTTGATATTCGGAAAGCACATCAACCGCTACTACCTGAAGCACCTACCTGCCCTGCTTTTGGGTCTTCTGACCTTGGTCTCCATCGACTTCCTACAATTGGAGATCCCCAAGCTGTACGGCATGGTCATCAACGGCATTAAGGACGGCGTGGTCGAGATAAAGGCGGGAGAATTCGTCCCCTTCGATATGAACTTCCTGCTGGATACCGTCTGCCTGCCCATGATTATCATCATCGCCACCATCGCCATCGGACGCTTTCTGTGGCGTATCTGCTTCTTCGGCTCGGGCATTCGGGTGGAGACCCACCTCCGTGGCAGAATGTTCGACCATTGTAAGGATCTCTCCCGAGAGTACTATCAGGTCAACAAGGTAGGCACCCTCATGTCCTACTTCACCAACGATCTGGAGACGGTGCAGGACTGCTTCGGCTCAGGCATCCTTATGATGGCCGACGCCCTGTTCCTCGGCATCATGGCTCTGTGGAAGATGTTCCGCATGGATCTGACCCTGACCCTGTTCTCCCTCATCCCCATGGCCTTCCTTCTGGTCATCAGCACCATCGTGGGTCACAGCCTGGAGAAGAAGTGGGACGAGCGACAGGAGGCCTTCTCGGCCCTGTCGGATTTCTCCCAGGAAAATTTCTCGGGTATCGCCGTCATCAAGGCCTTCGTCAAGGAGACGGTGCAGCTTTTGTCCTTCCGCAAGCTGAACAAGGATAACGAAAAGGTCAACGTGGAGTTCACGAAGATCTCCACCCTGTTCCACATTCTCGTGACCCTCTTCGTGGAGTCGGTCATCTGCGTGATCCTGGGCTACGGCGGCTACCTCGTCTACACGGGGAGCTTCAACGCCGGACAGCTGGTGGAATTCATCGGCTACTTCACCTCCATCGTGTGGCCCATCATGGCCGTCTCCCAGCTCATTGAAATGCGCGCCCGCGGAAAGGCCTCCCTCGCCCGTATCGGAGCGCTTCTGGACACCCCCGTGGACGTAGCCGATGCCCCCGACGTACAAGAGCCCGCCGCTCCCCTGGCAGGCAACATTGAGATGCGGCATCTCACCTTCCGTTACCCCGGCGGCTCCTACGATTCTCTTACCGACGTATCCTTTACCATCAACGCAGGTGAGAACGTGGGCATCATCGGAAAGACCGGCTCGGGCAAGACCACCCTGGTGGATCTGCTCCTGCGCACCTACAACGTCCCCGACGGCACGGTGTTCCTGGACGGCTACGACGTCAACACCCTCCCCATCCGCACCGTCCGCCAGTATGCGGCCTACGTCCCTCAGGATAATTTCCTGTTCAGCGACACCATCGCAAGCAACATTTCCTTCGCCTCCGACACAAACGAGCAGTCGGTCATCGAGGAGGCCGCCCGCCTCTCCGACGTCCATGAGAACATTTCCGAATTCACCGAGGGCTATAAGACTGTTCTGGGCGAGCGGGGCGTGACCGTATCGGGCGGTCAGAAGCAACGCATCTCCATTGCCCGCGCCCTCATGAAGGACGCCTCCATTCTCATTCTGGACGACGCCGTCTCGGCAGTGGATCTCCGCACCGAAAAGGCCATTCTGGACAACCTTCGCCGCATCCGCAAGGGTAAGACCACCATCCTCATCGCCCACCGCATCTCCACGGTGGAGGGCATGGACAAGATCATCTTTTTGGATGAGGGCCGCATCGCCGCCGTGGGTACCCACGCCGAGCTGCTGGCCTCCTGCCCCGACTACGCCACCATGGTTCAGCTTCAGCAGGTACAGGGGGCTATGAAGGAGACGGACTCCCCCGAGGCCCGACGAATGACCGACAACCGAGAGGAGGTGGCCTACCATGCGTGAGTATCTGCCCATTCTCATCATCGGCGGCATCATCGGCGCTCTGTCTCTGGTGATCCTCATCGCCTTCATCTCTATGAAAGACAAGAAGGAGGCCATCGGCTTTGACCGCCACATGAAGGACAGCGAGATCACCCGCCGCCTCATGAAGTACGCCCTCCCCCATTGGAAGAGCTTCTTGCTCGTGCTTCTTCTGACGGTCTTCTCCATCGTCTACGACATCGTATCCCCCCTGGTCATCGGTGATCTGACCGAGGCCATCAAGGAAGAGACCTTCACGCTGACCTCTCTGTACGTTTCGGTGGCGGTGTACGCCTCCATTCTGGTGGTCTCCTTGGTCTGCACCTACGTTCAGGCCATCGTCCTGCAAAGGACGGGTCAGCGCATCCTGTCGGCCATCCGAGAGGATCTCTTCACCCATATCCAAAACCTGTCCCACGAGCAGCTCAACCATATCCCCGTGGGTAAGCTTGTGACCCGTGTGACCAACGATACCGGCGCCATTTCCATGATGTTCACCCAGATCATCGTCAATCTGGTAAAGAATATCTTCGTGGTGCTGGGCGTGCTGGTGGCCATGCTCTGCCTCAACTACGCCCTAACCCTCATGGTGCTGTGCTTCGTCCCCTTCGTGGTGTTGTTCACTGTGGTCTTCCGTAAATTCTCCCGCCGCGCCTACCGCCGTGTCAAGGACGGCACCACCGACATCAACACCTTCCTCTCGGAAAATCTCTCGGGCATGAAGATCATCCAGATCTTCAACCGCGAGGGCCATAAGAAGGCCGAGTTTGACAAGAAGAACGCCGCTCTGGGCAAATCCAAGCGGGATCAGATCTTCGTCTTTGGTATCTTCCGCCCCGTGGTGTACATGCTCTACGTATCCTCGGTCATGTGCCTGTTCTACCTGAGCGGCAAGGGCGTGATCCAGAACAAGGAGTTTCTGGGTCAGGTGATCACGGGCGGCACCGTGGTGACCTTCTACATGTACATCAACAAGTTCTTCAACCCCATTCAGGCGCTGGCAGAACAGTTCAACTGGCTCCAGTCCGCCATGGCCTCCGCCGAGAAGATCTTCACCGTGTTTGACATGGTACCCGAGATCCAGGACTCCCCCGACGCCGTCGAGCCCGAGGAGATCCGAGGCGAGATCGAGTTCCGTGACGTGTGGTTCGCCTACATCCCCGACGAGTGGGTGCTGAAGGGCGTCTCCTTCAAGGTGGAGGCAGGACAGACCGTGGCCTTCGTAGGTGCTACGGGCTCGGGCAAGACCACCATCCTCTCCCTCATCTGCCGTCACTACGACATCCAGCAGGGACAGATCCTCATTGACGGGCGGGACATCAAGGAGATCAAGATCTCGGCTCTGCGCCGCCACTTCGGGCAGATGCTTCAGGACGTGTTCCTGTTCTCGGGCACGGTGCGCTCCAATATCCTTCTGGGTCTTGAGGGTGTTCGCGACGAGGAGGTCATGGAGGCCTGCCACTACGTCAACGCCGACCGCTTCATCAGCAAGCTGGCAGGCGGGCTGGACGAGCCTGTCCGTGACCGAGGCAACAACCTCTCGGCGGGTCAGCGTCAGCTCCTCTCCTTTGCCCGTGTGATCATCCACAAGCCCTCTGTCATGATCCTGGACGAGGCCACCGCCAACATCGACACCGAGACCGAGGTGCTGATCCAGGACTCTCTGGAGAAGATGATGAACATTGGCACCATGCTCATGGTAGCCCACCGTCTCTCCACCATCCGCCACGCCGACAACATCATCGTCCTCTCCCACGGCGAGATCGTGGAGCAGGGCAACCACGATCAGCTGGTGGCGCTGGGCGGCCGCTACTTTGAACTGCACAAGCTCATGGCCGACGAGGAGCGTCTCCTGAAGGCATGATCCCCAAAAACACGACACCCTCCGAGCTCGGAGGGTGTTTTTGTGTGGGAACGGGCATATCCCGCCCCGCCGCTCATAGAATAGCAGGAAACCACTCAAACCGTCCAAGGGAGGTATGCCATGCGCCCACCCCGTTTTCTGCCCGTCCTTTTCCTGCTCCTGTCCTGCCTGATGGCTCTGACCGCCTGTACACCCCCATCGTCCCGTAACCCCTTCGCCTATGCCGAATCCGCCTTTTCCCTGTCCGTGGAGGGGGTCTATCTCCCCGCAAACGATCAAGACGGCACACCCCGCCCCTTTGCCGCCGCCGTCACGGTGGGCGCTCCCCAAGGCGGAGACTTGACCGAGCGGGGACTGTCCGTGACCTTCACCGTCCCCGAATCTTTGGCGGGGGTGACCGTCACAGCCACTCTGTCCCCCGCCCCCGACGGCTCGATCTCCCGTCGGGTGGAATTCGCCTACCCTTCGGACTACGGAACCATCCAAGCCACCGCCGAGGGGGATGAGCTGGACGGCTTCCTCCGCTTTGCGCAGGGGTGGCTTCCCGTGGGAGACGTGGCCGAAGTGTCTCCCAAGAACGCCGACGGCAGCTACACGGTCACACGAAAAAGCGGGGACAGGGAGGCGGTCTTTACCTTCGGGGCAGGAGAGACCTTCCCCACGGGAGTCAAGCTCACCGACAAGAGGGGAACAGTGGAGATGTCCGTTCAATAAACATAGGCTTTCGCCAAAGCGAAAGCCTTCATTCTTTTTCATACCAATGTACCTCCCCGAAGCCCCCCTGATCCACCGCCGCCTTGGGGCGTACCGACCCCCTCATGCCCCCCGCTCCAAGCCACAGAAGCAGAGCCGCCGCCAAAGCCAAGACCCGACGGGGAGGGGTACGCCTCACCGCTTCCCATAACCGCTTTCCCCCGGCGAAAATCCGTTTTCTCCATTCTCCCATGCGCCCCGATTCCTCCCCAAAGGTAGCCCCACAGCCCTGCGACGGTGGGGATCTCCATAACGAGAGTATGCAAAGGCCCCTTGGGTTAGTCCTCTTGCCGGGCGCAAGGAAAGCCGTCGGCAGAAAGCCGACAACAGGGGCGTACCCCCCTCCCCCTTGACAAATCACGGGAAATGGGGTAGAATAGTAGGCGATTCATCCCTCGTTTTGAGGGTCACTTCCCTACGAGGAGGAACACCATGCCCTACCAAACCGCCATATTTGATCTGGACGGCACTCTTCTGGACACGCTGGAGGATCTTTTCCGAGCCGTCAACCACGCCCTGCGCAGCCACGGGCTCCCCCTCCGCACCCGAGACGAGATCCGCTCCTTCGTGGGCAACGGGGTAGAGCGGCTGGTTCGCCGCTCCCTGCCCGAGGGGTACGCCGAGGAGACCGCCGCCGCAGTTTTATCCGATTTCAAGACCACCTACGCCGCCATATGCAAGGACAACACAAGACCCTACGACGGCATCCTCCCCCTGCTTACTTCCCTACGGCAGAACGGTGTCCGCATAGCGGTGGTATCCAACAAGTTCGACGCCGCCACCAAGGCTCTGTGCGCCGAATACTTCGGAGAGCTGGTAGATGTGGCCATTGGGGAGCGAGCCGGTGTCCGCAAAAAGCCCGCCCCCGACACCGTTTTCGAGGCTCTGACCGCTCTGGGCGTCACCGCTACGGGTGCTGTGTACATCGGGGACTCCGACGTGGATATTGAGACGGCCAAAAACGCCGCCATGCCCTGCATATCCGTCACGTGGGGTCTGAGGGACGAAGCGTTTCTGCTGGAGAACGGGGCGGAGACTCTGGCCAACTCCCCCGACGAGCTTCTCCGCATGCTTCTCTCATAATCCATTGACAGACAAAGAAAAAAGAAGTCGCTTTCTCCACGATAGCGGCTTCTTTTTTGTTTTTTACTCCTCAAAGGGCATCTTGATGCCCAGCTCGGTGAGCCTCTTACAGTAGCCCTTCACACGCTCGGGAAGGTAATCCTCCACACGGTGTCCGTCAAAGCCCACGCTGATCCGCACGCCCGATCGGCGGACGATGTCCTGCTGTTCCTCGTTCTCAAAGAAATCCAGGAAGTATTGGTGCTGGTGGTAGTTATGGCTGGAGTCGTACGTGACGTTCATCTCCCAGAAAATGTTCTCGTCAGCCATGCGCTTGAAGTAGTCCAGAGGATCTACCCCCAGTCTTGCGATATAACCGAACAGGTCGGTGTGTGCGATACCCACCACGGGGGTTCCGCACCGCTTGGCGTAGGTGAACAGATCTCCCCCCGTCACCGACACGGGGCTATCCAGGTTCTCGATCAGGCAGTAATCGTAAAAGGAGATATCCGCTCCCTCGGGAAGGGTAAAGTTGGGATGCTGCTCGTTCTTCAGGGTGCATAGCTCAATGCCCCGCAGGACACGGATCTTGTCGGCGTACTTATCCTTAATCAGATTGATGTGATCAAAGTAGCGGCGCAGGGTGCGCTCATAGTTGGCAATACCCATGTTAGCAACAGCGCAGAACAGGCCGTGGCAGGCGTGACCGATGCCGTAATTGTGGTCGGTGATGCCGAAGGTGTCCAGCCCTCCTGCAATGGCAGCCTCCACGATGGCCTCGGGAGTATCCTTTCCGCAGAAGGAATAGTAGGTGTGAGAATGAAGATCTTGAAGCATAACGCCCTCCTTATAGGGTAGTTCCCTTTTCGTCCTCTATTATATATGATTTGCGGAGTGTTGTCAACGGGGTTTCTGTAAAAACAAAACTATTATTCAAATTTGGGTTTATCGCTCCGCTCTAAACCCAAAGTGATGTTGCCGCAAAGCGTCAGTGATGCGTGCCGATGGCACGTGATGTACGCACTTCGTGCGAGTGATGTGTGGCTACGCCACGTTGTGGAAGAAACCCTTCGGGTTTCAATTTCAATTGTAATGGACAAAACCGAAGGTTTTGCACCATAACTTGCCCGCAAGGGCAAACATCACGCGCCCCGAGGGCGCTCATCACTTGCCGCAGGGCGGCATACATAACGCGCCTTTGGCGCTCATCACTTTGTAGTTTATCGGAACGATAAACTACAATTTATCAGCCTTTCTCCCATATGAAAGACAAATCCCCCTTGCCAAGCTTAACCTTGGCAAGGGGGTAATAATTCATTTAGGATATCTGTTCTATCTCACGCACACACACGGCGTGCGCTCGTTTGCCAAAATGTGACAGAACACGTTATCAGAGCCTGCTTCAGTACAAACTCTTGTATTCTCTCCACTTCAATAGGGTGTGTTAGTTAAATGTCTGCCTTTGCGCACAATCTCATGAATTTTTCAGCTAAGATTTTGTCATCCAAATCCA
>JAFXJW010000085.1 GCA_017532045.1 Clostridia bacterium
GAGATATCCGAGAGTGTTCGGCGCCATCAAGAAGAAGCCCCTATGAAAACAATGTTCCACGTGAAACGTCGGCGTTTTACGTGCAATTTTTGTTTCACGTGGAACAAGTCGAACAATCGGCGGCTGATGTTTCACGTGGAACAAACAAAAGACGAGGAGAAACCGTTCCACGTGAAACACGGGGGCAAGGCGAAAGGGAGAAAATATTGTCAAAATATCTGTTTCACGTGAAACAATCGCCGAAAAACAGAAAAATATTTAGCAATCCGCCCGAAAACCCTTGCAAAAACGAAAAATTTGTGCTATACTATGGGTAGTTTCCATTATGTATAGGAGGAAAACCGAATGGGAAAAATTATTTCTTTTGCAAACCAGAAGGGTGGTGTGGGTAAAACCACGTCGGCGGTGAACATCGCCGCATCTCTGGGCGTGCTGGGATATAAAACTCTTCTTGTGGATCTTGACCCTCAGGGAAATGCCACCAGCGGCGTTGGCGTGACCAAGAAGAGTCTGCAATACACCATCAAGGACGTTTTGATGGGCGGTTGCGGCACAAAAGATGCCATTGTTCAGACAGAATTTGAAAAACTGTCCTTGATTCCTGCCAATATGGGCTTGGCGGGCACGGAATTTGACCTGCTTCAAGGCAAAGACCCCGAGCCTTGGGCCATTATGAAGAAGGCGCTGGGTGTCGTCAAGGACGAATACGACTACATAATCGTGGATTGCCCCCCCTCGCTGGGTATGCTGACCATGAACTCTCTGTCGGCAAGCGACGGCGTTGTGGTGCCCATGCAGTGCGAGTTCTATGCGCTGGAGGGCTTGTCTCAGCTCATGATCACCATCAGCAAGATCAAGGCCCATTACAATACGGGCCTCACCGTGACGGGCATTCTGCTCACCATGTACACCAACCGCCTGCTCCTGACCCAGCAGGTCAAGGGCGAGCTGAGAAAGCATTATGCGGGCAAGCTGTTTGAGACCCACATTTCCCGTGGCGTCAAGCTGTCCGAGGCGCCCGGATTTGGGTTGCCTGTGTATTATCACGACAAGAAGAGCAAGGGCGCAACCGAATATTTGGCCGTGGCCAACGAGTTGGCTACCAGAATTTGATAAGGGGGAAGTAAAAATGGCAAAAAACAAGGGTCTTGGACGAGATTTTTTCTCGCTGGTCGAGGATAATATGCTGGAAACAAAGGCGGAGGCCAAAACCACCATCCGCATCAGCCGCATTACGCCCCGTGGAGATCAGCCCCGTAAGACGTTCGACGAGAATGCTTTGCAGATTTTGGCGGATTCCATTCGTGAGCATGGCGTGATCCAGCCCATCGTGGTGCGGGAGATCGGCGTTTTGGAGGATAATTACGAGATCATTGCCGGCGAGCGCCGCTGGAGAGCCGCCAAAATGGCCGGTTTAGACGAGATTCCTGCCGTGATCATGACGGGAGACGAGCTGAAGATCGCTGAGGTGGCGTTGATCGAGAACGTCCAGCGCAAGGATCTCAATCCCATTGAAGAGGCCATGGCCTATAAGGCGCTCATCGAGCGTTTTGATCTGAAGCAGGAGGAGGTCGCTCGCCAGGCGGGCAAGAGCCGTTCTGCTGTGGCCAATATGCTGCGTCTTTTGGAGCTTCCTGACGAGGTTTTGACGCTGGTTCAGGAGGAGAAGCTGTCTATGGGTCATGCAAGAGCCATTTTGGGTCTTGCCGACGAGGGAAAAATGCTTCCTCTGGCCGAAATGATTCTCAGCAAGGAGCTTTCGGTTCGTGAGGTGGAGGCCCTGGTGCGTAAGTACAACACTCTTCCCGAGGAGCTCCCCGAGGTGGTGGAGGACAAGGCCGCCATGCAGAGACGCATCTACATGAAGGATCTGGAGGACAAGGCCAGAACCAAGTTGGGACGCAAGGTCAAGATCTTCGACACGGGCAGAAAGAAGACTGTGGAGCTGTCCTTTGAGGATGACGAGGACCTGGAAAATCTTTTGAAAATCCTCGTTGGACAGGACATTTTTGATTGATAAAATTGCATACTATATAATAAGGAAGGAAACTTATCATGCTGGACATCAAATACATCAGAGAAAACCCCGAGGAGGTCATCGCTCGCCTGCTGGTCAAGGGCAAGGATGCCCGTGGGGATATTGAGGCTATTCTGGCTCTGGACGGTGAAAGACGCACCCTGATCACCGAGACCGAGGCCATTAAGGCCGAGCAAAACAAGGTCAATAAGCTCATCCCTCAGTACAAGAAGGAGGGTAAGGACGTCGCCACCATCTTTGCCGAGCTGAAGGCTATGTCGGGTAAGACCAAGGAGATCGACGAGAAGCTCAAGGAAGTGGAGGCCAAGCAGACCGACATCATGCTGGGACTGCCCAATCTGCCCGATCCCGATCTGCTCCCCGGTGGCAAGGAGAACAATCAGCCCCTCCGTTACTGGGGCGAGCCCAGAGCCTTCGACTTTGAGCCCAAGCACCACGTGGATCTCTGCACCGACCTGGGGCTGATCGACTACGACCGCGGTACCAAGCTGGCGGGCTCCGGCTTCTGGATCTACCGTGGCATGGGCGCCCGTCTGGAGTGGGCCCTGCTCAACTACTTTATTGACACCCATCTGGCAGACGGCTACGAGCTGATCCTGCCCCCCCATATGCTGGAGTACGAGTGCGGTCTGACCGCCGGTCAGTTCCCCAAGTTTGCCGATGAGGTCTACAAGATCGAGAACCCCACCGACAACCGCATGCACTACATGCTCCCTACCGCCGAGGCCGCTCTGGCGTCCCTGTACCGAGGCGAGATCCTCACCGAGGCTGATCTGCCCAAGAAGCTGGTCTCTTACACCCCCTGCTTCCGCCGCGAGGCGGGCTCCTACCGCTCCGACGAGCGAGGAATGGTGCGCGGACATCAGTTCAACAAGGTGGAAATGTTCCAGTTCACCCTCCCCGAGCAGTCTGACGCCGCCTTTGACGAGCTGGTGACCAAGGCAGAGGCTCTGGTGGCCGGTCTGGGCTTCCATTTCCGTACCGTAAAGCTGGCCGCTGAGGATTGCTCCGCATCCATGGCCAGAACCTACGACATCGAGATCCAGATCCCCTCCATGAACGGCTACAAGGAGGTCTCCTCGGTCTCCAACGCCCGTGACTATCAGGCTCGCCGCGGTATGATGCGTGTCAAGAGAGCCAACGGCAAGACTGAGTATCTCCACACCCTGAACGGCTCGGGTCTGGCTACCAGCCGTATTCTGCCCGCCCTGGTGGAGCAGAACCAGAATGCCGACGGAAGCATCAACGTCCCCGACGTGCTGAAGAAGTATCTGGGCGTTGACGTGATCCGCAAGTAATGAGGGAACCCCCATGTGGTTGCGTAAGCTGTTTTTGTCGGCATCGGGGGAGCCGTCTCTCTTGGAAGAGATTTGGGCCTATCTGGAAGGGAAGTACTTTTCGGTGGATGTGGGCCGGTACGAGCATATCAGTATTGGCTCGGGCTCTCTGATCACCCTGCAGAAGGTGGTCCTGGGTATTTGCGTGGGCATTATCATTGCCGCCGGTATGGCTTGCTACGATAAGAACAAACTGGGTGGCTTCGTCCGTGCCATCGTCAGGGAGCAGGCTCTCTGGCCTGATAAGGCAAAAACCTTGTCGGAGCTGGGTTTTGCGAGGGATCGAGCCGTGCGGATGTCCCTGCGAAGCCCCAATAAGCTGGGTAAGATCGTGCGCTGTGTGGAAAAAGACGCCTACGATGAGCAGGTGGCCGCCGCCAGAGCCGCCTACGTGGAACAAAACGGTAATGAGGAGGGATTTTTCTATCCCCAATACCGAGTGGATTTAGAAAATGATCATTTTTATATCCCCGATGAGGAGCATTATCGCGCGGAGACCCGTTATGAAAATAAAGGCTCAGGCTGGCGCGCCTTCCTGCTGGTCTGCATCGTGGCCGTGATCGCCGCTGTGGCCGTTTGCTTCTTGCTCCCCGATATGATCCAGTTGGTGGATAACATGATCGGAATACTCACCCAAAGCGATAAGATTTTGAAATAAGGCTCCGAGGAGTCAAATAAACTTAACTTTTGCGGAGTGAGGAAGATCTATGTCCTGTTTTCACACCCATCGACCCCTGATCGGCGTGGTTTCCTCCCGTGAGGGCATCCGCATGATGCTGAATCAGACCTATATGGACGCTGTTTGGTCTGCGGGCGGCCTGCCCGTGGTCATGTCCTACACCACCGACCCCGAAAAGCTGGGGGAATACGCCGCTATTTTCGACGGTTTCCTGTTTGCGGGGGGCGTAGATATAGACCCCGTGAGGTATGGCGAGGAAAAAGCCTTTGACTCCGTGGAGATCGACGACCTGCGAGATGCCTTTGAGGAGGCGCTTTTCAAGGCCGTCTGCCCCACGGGGAAGCCTATATTGGGTATTTGTCGGGGGATCCAATCCATCAACGTGTGGCTGGGAGGCACGCTCCATCAGCATATGGAGGGGCATCGGCAGGATGCTCCCGGCGAGGAGCGCACCCATCCCATCTATGTGGGGGAGGGAAGCATGCTTCACACTCTCTGCGGCAAGCGTGAGATCACGGTCAATTCCTTTCATCATCAAGCCATCAAGACCCTTGCGCCCTCGCTTACCGTGGATGCCATGAGCGCCGACGGCTTCATTGAGGCGGCGCACGGGGAGGGACACCCCTTCCTCTTGGCGGTGCAGTTCCACCCTGAGTTTTATTGCAAAAAAGAGGGGGACGATCACTCCGAGGCCATATTTACCGCCTTTGTGGACGCCTGCCGGACATAATCAAAACGCCTTGCGGAGACTTCCGCAAGGCGTTTTTGTTGTTTTATAGGGGGGTTACACGCATGTAACCCCCGTTTTGGCTGTTTTGAGGTGAGTTACGCCTCCTGACGACCCTTCTTCATGGGGCGCAGAGTCAGAGGATCCATGGCACGGCACAGAAGGACTGCAAGAATACCTGTGAGGATGGCGTTGGGCAGCATATACCCTGCGTTATAGGCAAGGGAATATACCCAGGGGTTCATGCTCTCGGGGGCGTAGACACCCCATAGAATGCCACCCGACAGCACCGAGGATAGGTAGCGAAGTACACAAACGATCACCGCTCCCAGGCCGTAGCCCGTCAGACGCAGGATCCGCTTCTTATTTTCGAAGGGCTTGGCAAACAGGGGCGCGATCCCCATAACGGTAAAGGCAATAACGTAGTCCAGAAGTACGCAAAGCATAAAGGCCCACCAGGTGCCGGCAGGGGGAGCGTACCAGCCCATGGCGATCTGAAGCCCCGAAAAAACCAGACCCGCGCCGATTCCCCAGGCTATGCCGTGGCGGTAAGCATAGTAGACAAGGGGAAGCATACCGACGGTGATGGAGCCGCCCGCAGGAAACAGAATGCCGTTGTAGGGTGCCAGGGCGCAGACGTAATCCACCACCCAGGCCAGCGCCAGCATCATGGCGCCCTCTACAAGGGCGAGTAAATTCTTTTTGTGATTCGATTTCACAGAACCACCTCCAAAATAAAAATTCGACCCCACGGAAAATCTCCGCGTGGTCTTCTGGTGGTTTGGAATGGTGTGCGCACTCAACCATTGGAACATCCAAAATACTTCCTACGCCGGTATTATCCGTATCAGGTTAAGGGTTCGCGCTATCGGCGCATCTCAGCCGACCGTCCAAGCTTGCCGTCGGCCAAACGGCCGTCGCTCGGTGTCAGCACCCCTGATTTTTCGTGTGTCGTGAGGGTATTATAGCATGAAAAGGGAATTTTGTCAAGAGGAAAACCGAAAATTGGGGTTTATAGGGGAGCGAGGAGAGCGCCAGAGGGAAACTTCTTGCAAGAAGTTTCCCTCTGGACTCCTTTCAAGAACCTTTAACAATAAACATTTATTCCATAATACTTTTTAAAAGTTCTTGGGAATCCAAAACCCTTTTGCAAAAGGGTTTTGGTGGGGTCAAGGGGCGAAGCCCCTTGTTATAGGATCATCATAAACAGCTCCAAGGCCAGAGCGGCGCCGGAGGCGCCTACCGCCACGGTCAGAAGGGAGCGGCGGAAGAAGGCCAGCGTCAGGGCGACGGCTGTTCCTGCAATGGCCGAGGGCAGGGAAGCGGTAGCGAAGAAGATGGAGGGGAAGGTCATGGCGCCCAGCACGGCGTAAGGCACGTAGGCCAAAAAGCTGCGGAAGAATACCGACTTGATCTCCTTGCGACAGAGGGTGAAGGGGATCATGCGGATGAGATAGGTCACGAGGGCCATGACCGCCAGATACAGGGCCAAATGCCCCGCCGTCATAGAAAGGGGTTGGTTCATATCGTGGCCTCCTTTCGCTCGGAGGTTTCCTCGTCAACATCGGGAGAGGGGACGGGGAACAGGAGCGCCGCCACCGCTGCGGAGATCACCGCCGCAATGATGAGAGCCAGGCCGTCGGACAAAAAATCAAAGAAGGGGATGAAGTAGAAGGCGCAGGACAGAGCCACCGCCAGGCACACGGCGAACAGCACGCCTCGCTCCCGTCTGGCAGGGGGGATGATGATGGCGATGAACATGCCGTAGAGCATGAGCCCCAGACAGCCCCGCACTATCTCGGGGAGGAACGTCCCCGCCAAAGCACCCAGGAGGGTGCCCGCCGCCCAGCCCACGTAGGGAATGAAGCCGAGGCCGAGGAAGTAACGTATGCCTACCTTTTCCCGCTTGGTGGAGGCCACCGCAAAGATCTCGTCGGTGATGCTGAAGGCCAGAAGCATGCGCCAAGGGGTGGTAAAGCTTGCGTCCAGCCGTTGGGACAGGGAGATGCCCATGAGGGAGTAGCGCAGGTTGATGACCAGCTGGGACAGAACCATGGTGATGAGTCCCTCGGCCAAGGGAAGGCATTCTGCGATGAGGTCAAGACCCGCCTTTTGCCCTGCGGAGGTCTCGTTGGTCATGGATATGAGGAGGGCGATGAGGGGGGACAGTCCTGCCGCCACCGCGGCAATGCCCAGTCCGAAGGAGACGGACAGGTAGCCAAGTCCGATGGGGACGCCGTCCCGTAGACCCTGTTGGAAGGTATAGGCTTGTTTTTTCAATTGTTGCATACCTCCCTCGGGCTTTTGCGGCCTTGCGCCGTCTTTTGAAAATCATCTTTATTATACTCCAAACCTCGCCAAGATGCAAGGACTTTGGGCCAAAAATACCACGGCAGAATGCAGAATTTTGCAAAAAAATCCGCATGGGTACTTTACAAAATGACCATTTTGCGGTATCATATAGGTAATCAAGCAAAAAGGAAGTAGTTTCATGACCTATACCCAAACGGGACGCATTATAAAAATGACGGGCGGACTGTATACCGTCCGATTGGATGGAGGAGCTTCCGACTCTCCTCTGGCGGGGCAAACGGTGGAATGCCGTGCCCGAGGTACCTTTCGCCACGAGCAGATGACCCCCCTTGTGGGAGATCTTGTGGAGGTGCAGTACGACGACACCTCCTTCACCGAGACCAAGGGAGAGATCCAGCCCAGCGCAGACCGCACGGGGCTGGTGATTCACGGTATCCTCCCCCGCAAGAACAGCCTCATCCGGCCCCCTCTTTCCAATTTAGACATGATGCTGGTGGTCATCGCCGCCGCATCCCCCGATCCCGATATTCCTACGGTGGACAAGCTTTTGTCCATTCTGGAGTTCAACGGTATTGAGCCTGTGATCGTGGTGGGCAAGTGCGAGTTGAGCCCCAAGCGAGCCGCCAAGATCGCCGCCCTCTATGAAAAAGTGGGCTACCGCACCTTCGTTCTGTCCTGCTATACGGGGGAGGGACTGGAGGCCTTCTCAGAGTTCGTCCACACCGCCCTGCGTGGGAAGATCACTACTGTGGCGGGGGCGTCGGGGGCCGGAAAATCCACTCTGCTCCATAGGGTTTTCAAGGATCTTGACCTGACCACGGGGGACATCAGCGAGAAGATCGGACGGGGCAAAAACACCACCCGCCACA
>JAFXJW010000086.1 GCA_017532045.1 Clostridia bacterium
GCAAAATGGATGAAGCCTTTTGCTTCGCAAAAGCCAATCTAATGGTAAATTGCGGCAATTTGTAACTTTAAAAATTTCTTGTCCACAAAGGGTATTTGCTGTCATCAATCTCCACTGATCCCTTCCCCCGTTTCCTGATTTGGCATTTTGCATTTTGCATTTTGCATTTCGGGCGCAGCCCGATAAACCCCAATTTATGACCCCCCGCGGCGGAATGCCGCGGGGGTTTATGCTTAGTCTTCAAACTCATCCCGATGCTCCTCGAAGAAGTCACGGTACAGCCGCACGTTGGAGAGCTCTGTCCACTTCCTCACCGCCACGGGGGATTCGTCCAGATCGTAGATACGGGCGCCCTTCATGGCCAAAAGGAAAGGCGAGTGGGTAGAGATAATGAACTGGCAGCCGTAGAACCGCGCGCTGTCGGTAACGAAAGTAGCCAACTCGGCCTGCCGCTCGGCGGACAGGCTATTCTCAGGCTCATCCAACAGGTAGAGAGCATTTCCCCGAATCTTCTCCGCAAAGTAGCCGTAGGCGTTCTCGCCGTTGGACTGGCCGGGAAGATTTTTCGGCAGACGGCGGGCGGTGTAGTCGGAGCGGGTAGAACCCCATGCATCACGGTGGCGCTCCAGCTCCTCAAAGTCCTCCAAAGACTTCATCTGATAATTGCCCTGACGGAGGCTGTACCACTCGTCGAACAGAGCCTCCCGCTTTCGATCCACACCCTCATTGAGGGCACGGAAGCTCAGCATGAAATCGAATACATCATCGCTGGTTATGATACAGCTTCCCTCCGGCAGATATTTGTCACTCGCAAGACTCGCGCGGCAGAAACGCAGATAATCTTCGAAAAAGGGGGTGTTATTAAAGGGAGACGACCGACCCAGCCTCAGCTTTTGGGCGATGATATTGAGGATGGTGGATTTTCCCGATCCGTTACCGCCATATAAAAGGGTGACTTGCGCAAAGTCCAGCCGCTCCAGATATTTAAAGGGAAAAATCTTGAAGGGGTAGGCGTTATTGACGTCAATGCAGGTCATGTCCAGCTTGCGGGAGTTGAGAAGAAAATCCGTTTCGGCCCGCTCACCGGCCAGGCGGAAGGATTCCAGATAGATCATGGTGTCCTCCTTTCGGGGTGTCTTTCCGCCATTATACCATACCCCACAGGGTTTGTCAACCCAGCATCCGTGAAACGCGGGGCAAGCGAGTTGACAAAGGCTGCAAAATATGGTATCCTAACCCCGTCCCCTTGAATGGGATTCCCCCAAACGACACATACTGTTCTCATAGAACCCCGAAAGGCAGGTAGCTTCCCATGTCCAAGCCCCAGATCCTGAAATGCTGTGGCCGTGAGATCCTTGATTCTCGCGGCAACCCCACCGTAGAGGCCACCGTGGTGCTGACTGACGGCACCGTTGGTGTCGCATCAGTTCCCTCCGGCGCATCCACCGGCGTCTACGAGGCCCACGAGCTTCGTGACGGCGACCCCGCCCGCTTCAGCGGCAAGGGCGTCCGTGACGCCGTAGCCAACGTCTGCGACATTCTCTCCCCCGCCCTGTCGGGCATGTACGCCTCGGAGCAAGCCGAAGTTGACAACGCCATCCTCCGTTTGGACGGCACCGAAAACAAGTCCAAGCTGGGCGCCAACGCCACCCTGGCGGTCTCTCTGGCCACGGCACGGGCGGCGGCCAACTGGTACCGTCTTCCCCTGTACCGCTATCTGGGCGGCGTGGACACCCACCGCCTCCCCGTCCCCATGATGAACGTCCTCAACGGCGGCGCTCACGCCTCCAACGACGTGGACATTCAAGAATTCATGATCGTTCCCGTGGGAGCGCCCACCTTCGCAGAGGCTCTGCGCTGGGGGAGCGAGATCTACCACACCCTCGGGAAGCTACTGAAGGCCGACGGCCTATCCACCGCCGTGGGAGACGAGGGCGGCTTCGCCCCCAACCTGGGCTCTGACGAGGAAGCCATTCTGTACCTGATCCGAGCCATTGAAGCGGCAGGCTACGACACCGACCGTGTGAAGATTTCCCTGGATGTGGCGGCATCTGAATGGTACGCAGGGAGCCGAGACGGGGGGAGCCACACCGACCGCCACGAGATCTACACCCTCCCCAAGCGTGGCGAAACCCTGACCCGCACCGCCCTCGTAGAGAAATGGGCAGACTACTGTAGCCGCTTCCCCATCCTGTCCATTGAGGACGGACTGGATCAGTCCGACTTCACGGGCTGGGCTGACATGACGGCCAAACTTGGTGACCGTGTCAAGCTGGTGGGCGACGATCTCTTCGTCACCAATAGTGCCCGTCTGCGGGAGGGCATTCAACTGGGAGCGGGCAACGCCATTCTCATCAAGCCCAATCAGATCGGCACCCTGACCGAGACCATGGAGGTCATCCGTGTGGCCAAGGAGGCGGGCTACGCCTTCATCCTCTCCCACCGTTCCGGGGAGACTGAGGACACCACCATTGCCGATATCGCCGTGGCTACCGGCGCTCCCCTCATCAAGTCAGGCGCTCCCTGCCGCACCGAGCGGGTGGCTAAGTACAACCGACTCCTTCGCATCGAAGCCTCTCTGGGCAAACGCGAGATCTGCGGAACTCTGTAACAAAGAAAGGATGCTCTATCGAGCATCCTTTTTTCTTGGGGAATCGAGCAGGGGCTTCACCCCTGCACCCCACTTAACCCCTTCTTGAAAGAAGGGGTTAAGAATCCCAAGAACTTTCATAAATTCTTTAAGCCCTTTTTAAGGCATAGGGGATCTACATCTCCACATCCGCCACCGTGGCCAGCTGTCCCAGCACCTCGCCGTCACGGAGCATTCTGAGGCGGGGGGCATTATCGGTGGGGAGGGTAACCGACAGGTAGTCCAGGCAATACACCCCCGATGCACCGCCGAGGGTGTAGGTAACGTTGATAACATAGCCGCTATCCCCCTCCAAAAGCTCAGCCGAGGCGGTCATGCCCTCGACTCCGTGGGGATAATAAATGAGATAGATAAAGGTAGTCATATCCCCTGCCACAGTCTCGTGGCGAAGGGAATACACGTCAAACTGCTCGTCTCGGTCTGAGCCGGCGCAACGCTCCAACCATGCCCGCACCGTGGAATCCAAGGAGGGGTCAGCCACATTCAGTCCCCCACGGTGGGTAAGGGTAGCATTAGTGACGGTGTGGTAATTCTCCGGAGGGAAGGTCTCTCGGTCGCTCGTATCGGGCTCCCGTTCCCCGCAGGAGGAACACAGCAAGGCTGAAATCAATAGCAGACAAAGAGACATAATTTTGATCCTCATGGCATACCTCCCGTTTTCACCGCATAAACTAAATGGGATCGCCCCCCCCTGCGGCCTTTCGTCTCTGCTCTCATTATACTCCATATTCATTCCACAAACAAGGGGATTTTTGTGAATTTTCCCGTGGGATAAGCCGCATCCTGTCAACCGAATTCTCTTTGCAGGCATGACGGTGCGACAAAGGGCGCAGAAAGATGGGTGTATACTGATCCTGCAGACGCAAGATCGGGAGGAGATAGGATCTCTGTCCTTCTCTCCGCTCCCCCATTTTGCATTTTGCATTTTACATTTTGCATTTGTAAGGGGGGACAGGCTCATGGAAACGGAGGTCTACGCCGATCTGCTCTTTCTCGTCAACGCAGGCATGGACGGGCTGTGCCTGCTTCTCACCGGCAGACTTCTCCACCGCAGGGTCAAGGCCGCGCGGGTGGCTCTCGCCGCCATTCTGGGTGGGGTCTACGCCGTAGTAGCCCTGTTCCCCGACACAGGGACGGGCATATCCCTGCTTTTGGACGTGACCGTTTGCCTTTCCATGTGCGGTATCGTATTCGGAGGGAGAGGCGGCGGGGGGATCAAGGGTCTGCTTTCCTCGGTGGGGGTCTACTTTCTTCTCTCCATGGCCTTGGGCGGTATTATGACCGGCCTCTACCACCTGCTGAACCGCGCGGGAGCAGCGGATATCCTTCCCTTCCTCACCGAGGGGGGCGACGGCCCGACGTCATGGTTATTCCTCATCTTGGCCATCATAGGAGGCGGTCTTTCCCTGTTGGGAGGGCGACTGGCTCGAAGGGCCGGACGGGTGTCCTTCTGTACCGTAACAGTGGAGCTGGATGGCAAACAAGTAGCACTGCGAGGCATGGTGGACTCGGGAAACCTGCTCCGAGACCCCATCGGCGGTCGGGTGGTCATTTGCGCAGAGCGTTCCGCCCTGTTCCCCATCCTCTCCCCCGCACTCAGGCAGGTGGCGGAAGGAGTCTCTCCTCACCGCGCCCCTCTGTCCCCCTCCGAATCCAAGCGGGTGCGAGTCATTCCCACGGCCACGGCCACGGGAAGCGGTCTCCTCTACGGTTTTGTACCTGACCGTGTCAGCCTCGCAAACGAGAGTGACAACCACAGACGGGAGGTGGATGCGGTGATCGCAATGACCCATATTCATACCGACGGAGTGAAGGCTTTAGTGCCCTCCGAATTGATCTAACAGGAGGTTTCCCATGCTTCTGACACGGATTTTGCTCAAGCTCATCTCTGTGCCTCTTCTCCGCAAAAGAAAAACAGGTCTCTACTACATAGGCGGCCCCGACGTCCTTCCCCAGCCCCTGTCCAGGGAGGAGGAGGCCACCGTCATCCAAGCCATGGAGGCTGGGGGCGAGGGAGCAGAGGAGGCCAGACAGACCCTCATTGAGCGCAATCTTCGGCTGGTGGCCTTCATTGCCCGACGGTATGAGAATCCCCCGACGGTGGGGGTGAACATTGAGGATCTGATCTCCATCGGGACGCTGGGTCTCATCAAGGCGGTAAACACCTTTCGCTCCGACAAGAACATCAAGCTTGCCACTTACGCCTCCCGTTGTATCGAGAATGAGATCCTCATGTACTTCCGCAAGGTCAGCGGCAAGCAGGAGGTCTCCCTGGACGAACCGCTGAACACCGATCCCGACGGGGGCGAGCTACTGCTCTCCGACGTGCTGGGCAGTGATGAGCCGCCCATGAGCCAAGCCATGGAGGAGGCCGAGGAGCGGCTGGCTCTTCGGCGGGCGGTAGCGGCGCTGGAGGAGCGGGAGCGGCTCATCATCCGCCTGCGGTTCGGCCTGGACGGAGCGCAGGAGTTGACCCAAAACGAGGTGGCAGACCTTTTGGGCATATCCCAGTCCTACATATCCCGACTGGAGAAAAAGATCCTGCGAAAGCTTCGGACGGCGATGGAGAGGGGATGATCCCCCACCACCCTTGGACGTCGGCACGCCTGCTCAAAAATTTTCCCCATCTTAACATGGAATTCACGTTTACATGCTATACTCACGCTGAAAATAAATCTGCGGAGAGCCCCCTATCCGCACAAAGGAAGCAGCCATGAAATTTCGCCAAGCCCTTGCCCGTCTTCTCTACGGCCGTTACGGCGCAGACGAGCTTTACAATGCCCTTTTTCTGATGGAGATCATTCTGCTGTTTGCCGGCAGTATCCTCACCATACTCGGCCGAAACCGAACCGCTCTCTCCGTGGCTTCGGTCATTCTCTACGTTATCGCTTTTGGACTTTTGGTCTGGGCTATGTTCCGCTTTTTCTCCCGCAACATCGAAAAGCGGAGACGGGAGAATGCGGCCTGGCTCCGATTTAAGTCCCGATTCGCAGGAAAAAGAAAGCCTTCCCTTCCTCCCGACACCCCCACCCACATTTTCCGCGCCTGTCCAAAATGTCGCTCGGTTCTGCGGCTTCCCCGACAGGTAGGAAAGCACAGTGTCAAATGTCCCCGCTGTGGGGTATCCTTCGGCGTGAAGGTCAAATAAGAAAGCACGGCGTATGCACTTTCTGCATACGCCGTGCTTTCAAATACGATCAGGCCTTGTACTGAAGCTTCTCCACCGTCCAGCCCGTGAGATGACGGCACAGGTCTGCGGCGGCACGCTTGGCCTCGGAAAGGTCATGCTCCAGATAGTTTCCGCATTGCCACTTCTCGGTGCCGGGGATCTCTCCCTCGTAGGCTGCGATAAAGGCAAAGGAATCCTGCACCAGCTTGATGGCGTCCTCATGGCTCACACTGTCACGGACGAGAAGGTAAAAGCCCGTCCGACAACCCATGGGGCCAACGTAGACCACCTGCTCCGACCAACCGCTGTTACGGGCGTAGGTGGCGAAGAGATGCTCAATGGTATGGGCGGCAGGGGTGGGCAGATAATCCCCACCATTGGGAATCTTCATACGGATATCGTAGGTGACCACGTCCCCGTCGATGCGGGAGATGTACATGCCCTCGGTGAGAGTGTCGTGGTTGACCGTGAAGCTGGCAATGGTCCTCATATGTGTCTCCTTTATATTTCAAATTTGGGTTTATCGGGCTGTGCCCGACCTCGCGCCCGCAGGGCGCATATCGAATTCCGCAGGAATATATCGAGTGCCGCAAGGCACATATCGAGTCCCGTAGGGACATATCGACATCTTTTTTCGTCGATATACACCC
>JAFXJW010000087.1 GCA_017532045.1 Clostridia bacterium
CAGCGAATCGACGGAATCTTTTCCGTCATTCGTCACAAAAATCCTTCGTATAGGATCAACTATACGTGCGGCTTTTTGTTTAGACTGACGAAAAATCTTCTCGTCGCTCGCCGCACGATGAGTTATTAGAGGTGCCCATTATTCAATAAACTTTTTTAAAAGTTTTTGAGATTCCAAAGAACTTTTTTCAAAAAGTTCTTTGGTGTGGTGCAGGGGTGAAACCCCTGCCCCACAAACCCCAATTTACAGGGGATGGGTTGTTTCCATCATGTTGATCTCGTGGGTGACGTCGGGGAAGGAGGAGGCACGGGCGGTGATCTTCTCGGCGTGCTTCTTGTCGGGACGGGAGATGAGGAAAACAGCGCGGTTGGAGGGGACGTAGAGGCGGGTGCGGGTATAGATCTCCCCACGGTAGCGGACGTAGTAAGTGCCCAAGCGGCTGGTCTTGCCCGAGTGGGGATCCCAGCGATCGAAGGAATGGATTCCGCGGATGAATATGGTGTCGCCGTAATCCCGATCCGTGGTGTTTGCAAAGAAATAGATGTCCAGATCCTCTCGCTTTTTGTGAATGCGGGAGATCATGCCGCCGCCGGGAACGAAATCACCCAGACCCAGGCGAATGAACTCGTCCTGGGAGTTGTTGAAGGCGCCGATGCACTCAAAGCGGGGCATTTCGGGCATATACATATCCAGCGGGACGTGGAAGGACTGGAGAGCGTTGTTTAGTACCACGCAGTCGGTCAGCTCGGTGCCGTCGGCGGCGGTGCGGTGGGAGGGAACGTAGTAGGCCTCGCCACCCCGCTCGTTTCGGTTATAAAAGCTTTCCTTGATGATGGCGGGATTCATGGCGTCGTCACCGAAAATATGACGGGCGATGCTTCGCACCTCCTTGTCGGCGGCGGTGCCGTATTCGAAGAGGCTCATGAAATCGTTGGGATCGTTTTGCTCGTCCTCTACACGGTACTCGAAGGCCAGCATGGGCAGAGCGCCCGTGGCGATGACCTTGCCACCCTCATCGTAGAATTTCTTGACCATGCGGAGGTTTTCCAGACTGACCATATCGGCGCCGGGAAGAACAAGGATACGGAATTTCTGGGTCTGGAAGGGGTTTGGGAGGTAGAGAATACCGTCCTTGGCGGAGCAGATGGAATTTACCGTGTCGGGATGCAGGATGGTAATATCATGACCCGCATAGGTGGAGACGGTGTTCAGCACCGTCATGTAGTTGCAGGAGAAGGGGGTGTTGGGGTATTCAAAGCTGCCGTCGGTCTTGGTTTCGTAGAGGTAGACCTTGTTGTGGAGGGAGTAGATAGGGTAGAGCATGGCGATGTCGTTGACACGGCTACCGCCACAGAGGAGGGCTTGGGTTCGGGCGACGAAGGCCGAGAAGGTGGACTTTCCTTCACGCCCCAGAACGTCCATACGGAAACGGTCGAGAGCACGTCTGCGAATGGATCCTTGGATCATGCGGCTGTCCCAGTGGGCGACCAGCAGGTTGGCTCCGTGACCAAAGGCGTTCATAGCATCCTTGTAGACGATGTCGGTGGTGATCTTGTTGTAGTTTCGGAACAGCTCGCAGGAGACGTACTTACTGCCGTGATTGTCGGCGGCGGATGCGGCCAGGTGGGTGGAGTTCATACCGTAAAGGTAGGCCGTTTCCTGCACGGCGCAGGCGGAGTAGATGCTGTTGGCCAGCGTGTCACCGTTGAGCCAAGAGCAGGCGGGAAGCTTGGGCTCGGCCATGGCGGTGATGAGGTGCAGGTTGTTTCGGTCGGAAACGGCCTTGAGAGCGGCCAGAAGCCCCGAGCGGAGCATCTCGGCGCGACACGCCATGAACAGGGACTTGATGTGGGGGTCCCTTTCTCCCATGAAGTGGAAGAGGGAGGGGTAGTAGGGGGCTGGATCAAAGCCGAAGCGGGCCTTGAATACCTCGTTGAAGCCGTCATCCCAGTTGCGGCGGTTGGGGGCGTGGAAGCAGACATCGGAGACGAACAGGTGGGTGACAGTGGTTCCCAACGCCGTTTTGACCCCCTCGCCCAGATGGGCGAATAGGGATTTGAGGAAGTCCATGCTGCTGTCATAGGAGAGGATATTACAAGTGAGCTGAGGGGGCTCGCCGTGCTGAGGCTCATCGGTGCATATGTACTCCTCGATGGTCCAGTTTCCGTCGGGGACGGTGTAGGAGAGTATGCCGTCCTTGACGTAGGGGCGCAGATCAATGGCGTCTGCATGCTCGTCATCGTAGGCGATAACCGACATAGAGGTTCCCGGGCGGAGCTGAAGGTAGACCTGCTCCTTGGGGTCGCAGAAATACTGACGGCAGATCAAGGTACGGGTGCGGGTATGGTTTACGAGCGCAGCTGCGGGGGAGAGGTAGAAGGCTTTTTCCAGCACGGGCTCCAGATGCAGACCGATCTTCATGTTTCTTCGGGTGGCGGTGGCGGTCAGCATTTCATAGAATTCAGCCATTTGGGAAAGCAGGTCTGCCGTAGGGGTGATCTCCTTGGGCAGACGGGGGATGATACATCCAATACCGTTTTGGGCGCACTGACCTACGTAGCTTTCCACCTCCTCACGGGTGGGCGGGAAGGTGGGGATGTCATAGAACAGGAAGAGGCGGTGCTTGCTCTTGACGGTGCGGAAGGCCTTTTTGGCGCGGCTGTACTTGGGAGGGCGTTGATCCATGATGATACCTCACAATATGATGAAAGTACCTGCGGGGGATCCCGAGGGCGAAAAAACGGGGAAAAGGAGGGAATAATGGGTTGAAATTGTGAGTCGTTTGTGGTATAATAAGGCTATAGAACACGTGGCACAGCGCCACGGAGTGTGCAAAAAGAATATGAAGATCGGAGCGACGACAGATATGAGAAGAATACTCATCAGCGGCGGCTCTCGGGGGATCGGCAGAGCCTGCGTAGAGGCCTTTGCCGCCTGTGGAGATCAGGTGGCCTTTATCTACCGAAGCCGTGACGAGGAGGCGGCCCGGGTGGCGGCGGCCACGGGGGCGTTGGCCATCAAGGCGGATATCAGCGATCCCAATGAGGCGCGCCGTGCCGTAGCCGCGGCGGAGACCGCTCTGGGCGGCACAGTCGAGGTGCTGGTCAACAATGCAGGCGTGGCGCATAGCGGGCTTTTGCAGGATATGACCGATGCCGAGTGGCGTCAGGTGTGTGACACCAACCTGTCGGTGGCGTTTTATCTCTGCCGTGCGGTCATTTCCGGGATGGTGGCGGCACACAGTGGTCGTATCGTCAACGTTGGCTCTATGTGGGGCAAGACGGGCGCATCCTGCGAGGTGGCCTATTCTGCCACTAAGGCGGGTCTGCGAGGTATGACCATGGCGTTGGCCAAGGAGCTGGGGCCGTCGGGCATTACCGTCAACTGTGTCGAGCCCGGCTTCATCGATACCGACATGACCGCCGAGTTTGATGATGAGGTGCGTGCTGTGGTGTGCGAGGATACGCCCATGGGCCGTCTTGGTACGCCTGCGGACGTGGCCGCCGCCGTTTCCTTCCTTTCGTCGGATGCCGCCGGATTCATCACAGGCCAGATCATCGGCGTGGATGGCGGATTGGCGGTGTAAGGAGAGCGGGGAGAGCGCAAGGGGGGACCTTCTTGAAAGAAGGTCCCCCCTTGACCCTTTCCAAGAACTTTTAAAATAGAATCTTTTGAAAGGTTTTTTGGAGTTCCAAGAATCTTCGCAAACTTTGCCGCAGGCAAATTTGCCCCGATCAAAGCGAGGAGGTTTTCAAAAAAGGTTCTTGGTGGGGTGCAGGGGTGAAGCCCCTGCTCTCACTTCAGCGACTTAATAAACGCCTCCATACGCTCCAGAGCCTGATTGATGTGCTTGACCGAGTAGGCGTAGGAGATACGGGCAAAGCCCTCGCCGGCGGCGCCAAAGGCCACGCCGGGGACGATGGCACACCTATGCTCGTAAAGGAGCTTTTCGCAGAACTCCTCGCTGGAAAGCCCGAATTTGCCGATGTTGGGATAGATGTAGAAGGCGCCCTCGGGCTCGAAGGACTCCACGCCGATGTCCCGCAGACCGTTGTAGATCAGACGGCGGCGGCGGTCGTATTCGGCGGTCATCATGGCCACGTCGTCATCGCAGTCCCGCAACGCCGTGATGGCGGCAAGCTGGGCGGTGGTGGGGGCGCACATGATGGCGTACTGGTGGAGCTTGAGCATCTGTTTTGCTAGAGGGGCGGGAGCGCAGATGTAGCCCAGTCTCCAGCCTGTCATGGCGTAGGCCTTGGAGAATCCGCTGACCACCACGGTTCGCTCCCACATCTCGGGGAGGGAAGCGATGGAGACGTGGCGGTGGCCGTAGGTCAGCTCGGCGTAGATCTCGTCGGACAGGACAATGATCTGCTTTTCCCGCAGGATCTTGGCGATCTTTTCCAGATCCTCGGCATCCATGATGGCGCCCGTAGGGTTGTTGGGGTAGGCCAGCACCAGCATTTTGGTCTTTTCGGTGATGGCGGACTCCAAAAGCTCGGGAGTGAGCTTGAATTTGTCCTCGTTGCGGGTCTCCACGATCACGGGGATCGCCCCTGTCATTTTACAGAGGGGCTCGTAGCATACGAAGCAGGGGGTGGGGATGATGACCTCGTCCCCGGGGGACAGCAGGGTGCGCATGGCTACGTCGATGGCCTCGCTGCCGCCCACGGTGACCACTACCTCGTTCTTCGGGTCATAGGTCAGGTCAAAGCGGCGGTTCATGTAGCGGGAGATCTCCTGACGCAACTTCAGAGTACCTGCGTTGGAGGTATAGTAGGTCTTGCCCATTTCCAGGGATTCAATGCCCGCCTCGCGGATCTTCCACGGGGTCAAGAAGTCGGGCTGGCCGACGGTCAGGGCGGTGACGTCGGTCATGCTGTCCAGAATATCGAAGAATTTTCGGATACCCGAGGACGGCATCTCCACAATAGAGCGGGGCAGGATGCGGTCGTAGTCGATATGTGCCATTAGATGAAGTACCCTCTCTCGTCTACCTCGGGCGCCCCGTAGACCACGCCCTTGTCCTTATATTTGCGGAGTACGAAATGGGTGGCGGTGGACAGCACCGACTCGATGGGGGCCAGCTTTTGGGCCACGAAGTAGGCGACCTCCTTCATGGTGCGGCCCTCAATGATGAGGCAGAGGTCGTAGCCGCCCGACATGAGGTACACGCTCTGCACCTCGGGGTACTGGTAGATCTTCTCGGCGATGCGGTCAAAGCCCCGATCTCTCTGGGGGGTCATTTTGACCTCGATCATGGCGGAGACGTACTCACGGTCGGTCTTGTCCCAGTCGATCATGGTCTTGTAGCCCAGAATGACGCCGTCGGTCTCGTACTTTTCAATGAGGTTCTTGATGTCGCCCTCCTCCTTGTCCAGCATTACAGCCAGCTGGGCGGGGGTGAGGGTAGCGTTGTCTTCCAAAATTTTGAGTAAGGTGTCCATGGTAGATTCCTTTCTGTTGGATGGTATGGGATCAGACGTCGGAGGGCGTGTCGCCGCTGTCTTCGGTGTTGGTGTCCGTCGCTTCGGGTTCACCGTCGGGGGCTTTCGCAGGATCGGTCTTGGGGGCTTCCTCGGCGGTCGGCTCGCAGCCATCGGGGGCTTCGGGAACGACGATGAGTGCGATGATATAGGCGATGAGTCCACCGCCTGCCAGCAAACAAAGGGCTATGAAGCCCAGGCGCACCAGGGTGGGGTCGATCTGAAAATACTCTCCAATACCGCCGCATACGCCGCCCAGCATTTTGTTCTTTCGGGACTTGTAAAGCTTTTTCTCAAGATTCATGATGTTTCTCCTTACCGATTGATTTTTTCAATGATATTCTGATAGGTCAGCCCGTACCGCTCGGCGATATCACGGGCGTAGGACTTTCCGTCGGGCTTGGCACGGATAATGCGGAAGGAGCGCTTGCCCTCCTCAATGCCCGCCACAAGGGTGTCGATGCGCGCGCCGCCGTCCTTGGCAGACTCGGTGTTGATGCGGTCGATCTCGGAGGCCAGCTCGTGGAGGTGGGTGGAGAACAGGCAGCGACAGCCCGCCTTGGACAGTCCCGCCAGCACCTCGGCGGCGATGTAGGAGGCCTCATAGGAGCCTGTGGAGGACAGTGACTCGTCCAAAAGCACGAGGGAGTGGGATGTCACGGCGTCAAAGATCTCTCCCAGACGGGCGCACTCCTCGCCCAAACGACCCTTGTCAATGGTGTCGTCGGCTCCCGTGGGGAAGTGGGTGAAGATGCCGTCGGCGGGGCTGATCTCGCAGACCTTGGCGGGGAGGTACATACCCAGCTGCAGCATGGCCTGACAGAGGCCGATGGCGCAGGTGATGACCGACTTGCCCCCTCGGTTGGGGCCCGTCAGCACGTAGATCATGGCATTCTCGGGGGTCTCGTCGAAGTAGATATTGTTGGGGACCACGTCCTCATCGTCCCGAAGCTTAAGGGCCACGGCGGGGTTGTACAGCTCGGTGGCACGGAAAACCCGATCCTCCATGGGCAGGAGGGTGGGGGCGCAGAGGGGACAGCCCTTTTCCAAAAGACGCTTCTGGAGCATGGTTCCTTTGACCACGAACTCGATCTCGGGCATCAGACCCAAAAGGAAGTCGGTGTTTTCCAGCACGTAGGTCTGAACGATCTTCTTCCAGGAGCGGAGAGAGGATTTGTAGACCTCGGCGATGGCGGAGTTAAAGGCCAGAGAGAGGGCGGTCTTTTGATTGTCGGTCTGCTTTTTGCCGAAGGGAACGAGGGATGCGATGCAGGTGTACTCGTCGTCCTTGAAATTCAGCCGCAGGATCTTGTCCAGCACCTCGCCCGACTTGAAGGGCTGGGCGTTGATGGACAGCACGCCGGCCTGAGCGGGACGAAGCTGGGCGTCCAGATTCACGCCGATGGTGACGCTCTTGATCTCACGGACACGGCGGGTCAGCTCGGCCAGCTTCTGGTTCAGCTCACGGTAGTAGTCGGATTCCGCCAGCTCCAGTACGCAATCGCAGAGCCGCTTGAAGGCGGTGCCCCGCAGGCTGGAGCGCACCTCGCTCATGCCCTTGTAGAGAATATCCACGCAGGTGATGTACAGCTCGATCTCGGTCATGCTGGAGAGGTAAGCGGCGGTATCGTCCTCCCCGTTGTCGCTCTCCAGACGGCGCAGCTCGGTGATGTCCTGCAGGACGGGAACGAGCTTATGAAGGGTGTCCACCAGAGAGGGATTATTCAGAAGATCCGCAAAGGTCTGGTTGCGGTAGGTGATGACGGCAGGATCGGTGGTGAAATGCTCGGCGGCGGGGGCGCTCTTGGGGTTGAAGAACTCCAGCATGCCCAGCTCCTGGAGGGTGTACATATCAATATCCGGCACGTTGATCCCCGCCAGATGATTATTTTGGGTCTTGCCGTCGGGATACAGGAGAGAGAAGTTTTCAAGTTTCATAGGATTTCCTTTCGGTGGATGCCCCTCACCCATTTTGCGGGAGAGCCTTTAGGGGCGTTGTATCAAGCCTCTCCCCGTGGGAGAGGTGTCACGTCACGCCGGAGCGTGACGGAGAGAGGGGATTATTGCCCTCTCGCCTACTTTGCGGGATAGCTTTTAGGGGCGTTGTATCCAGGAGAGGTGTCACGCCGCAGCGTGACGGAGAGGGCTTACTGAATGGGCTGCATGACCCGTTGCCCGTCCCGAATGGTCATGATCTCATGGAAGCCAACGGTCTCCAGAATGGCGTAGCCCTTGCGGATGGCCTTGCCCAGATTCTCCACGTCGTGGGCATCTGAGCCAATGGTGATCAGCTTACCGCCACAGTCCTTGTAGAGCTTCAGAAGCTCCATGGAGGGCATGGGGATGCCCAGTCCCTTCCACAGGGAGGAGACGTTGATCTCCAGAGCGACGTCACGACGGATCAGCTCTTCGTAGATGGCGGCGATCTTTTCGTAGTAGGGCTTCATATCCAGCTTCTTGCCCGAGCGGGTGACGTAGCGGTGCATGTAGGTCATGTGTCCCAGGGTGGTCATGCCCTCAAAGCGCAGCATTTCCAGGGTTTCGTCCAGAGAGCGATCGAAGAGCTGACGGATCAGCCCGTCGCTCATGGTGTTAAAGTTCATGTGGTAGAAATCGGGAACGCCCTTCAGGTTATGAAGCGAGCCGATGACGAACTCGTAGGGATGGGCATTCAGCACGGCGCGGGCGGTCTCGGGGTACTGGGTCGGATTGCCCAGCTCAATGCCGCAGACCACGTTGAGGCGGCCCTTGTATTTCTCCTTGACCTCCATCATGGCGGCAAAGGAGGCGTCGGGATCAAAGGGGAAGTCGTAAAGCCTCTCTGCCTCGCCGTTGACGTCGCAATGGTCGGTAAAGGCAATATCCGAAAGCCCGATCTCCAAGGCACGGCGGCAAAGCGCATCGTGGGTGGCGGTGGGACGGCCGTCAAAGGAGAAGCGGGTATGGGTGTGGTAGTCACAAAGAAACATGGTATACCTCACGGTTGGATACAAATATTCATTTTATTATAGCACACTTTGCCCCGTTTGTACAGTAGTCCGTGGAAAATAATCCGACGAAAGCCGAAAAAAGTCATCCTTTTCGCTCCTCCTTGCGGAAAATCTGCCAAATCCGTTGACAGTCCGGAGAGGCTCATGTATAATAATGTCAGTATGAGAGAGGGGGATGACGTGAATATGCGAAAGCAACAAAAGCAACGGGGGAACCGACCATCCTTCCCCTATTCCGAGGGAAGCAAGCGCTACCATACCTACGACTACTGGCTGAAATCCACCTTTGGCGGCAAGTGCGCCAAGATTCCCTTGGACGCAGGCTTTTCTTGCCCCAATCTGGACGGCGTCTGCGGTACGGGGGGCTGCATCTACTGCTCGGGTAGAGGGAGCGGGGATTTCGCCGAGGCTTCCTCCGTGCCCTTGCGGGAGCAGTATGACCGTCAGCGGGCATTTCTGGCGGGGAAATGGCCCACCGAGCGGTGCATCCCCTACTTTCAAGCCAGAACCAACACCTACGCCCCCGTAGATGTGCTGCGCCCCATCTTTGAGGAAGCCTTGACCTGGCCGGGGGTGGCGGGCATGAGCATCGCCACCCGCGCCGACTGCCTGCCTACCGACACCGTGTCCCTGTTGGCCGAGCTTTCCGAAAAGACCGTTCTGACGGTGGAGCTGGGACTCCAGACCGCCCACGATACCACCGCCGTCGCCATCAACCGAGGTCATACCTACGCCGATTTTCTGGATGGCTATAACCGATTGCGGGCGGGAGCTCCCAAGGTGTTGATCTGTATTCACCTCATCATGGGACTGCCCCACGAGACCGAGGAGGATATGCTGGAGACTGTAAAGCGAGTCGCCGCCCTAAGACCCGATCAGGTCAAGCTTCACCTGCTCCACGTCCTGGGAGGAACGGCGTTGGGGGACCTGTACGAGGAAGGGAAGTACATCCCCATGGAGCGGGAGGACTATATCTCCGCAGTGGTCAAGGCATTGGAGCTTCTGCCCCCTGAAACCGTGGTCGCCCGTGTTACGGGAGACGGCGCCGCGAGGGACCTGCTGGCTCCCCTGTGGAGTCGCCGCAAGCGGGAGGTGCTGAACGCCATTGATAAGGTTCTTTTGGCCAATGACACGTGCCAAGGAGCGAAATATAAACAAATTATTGATATATAAACAAGTTATTTAAACAATCCGAACCGAGAGCGCAGAGGGCATCCGAAGGGGTCTTGCAGGAGAGCTTCACAGCTCCTTGTGGGAAGGATCCCTGCGGATGCTTTTTTGCGTCGACTTTTGCAAAATGCGGACGCCTTAGGGACTTGGATAGACACGGTTTTTCTTTTAATACGTTTGTGTGACGCCTGAGGGATCCATCCCTTTGAAAAGGATGGCAAATGGCCGTAAAATATATAAATTTCCCTGCTTTGATCGTTGTGGGAACGGCTCATTGTCTTTTTGCACAAAAAAAATAGTGCCGACTTGTTGACAAAGACAATTTACAAACGGGACGAATTATGCTATAATGTGAATACGAGTGGACGGGATTGCCCGTTCGCATAGGTTCGACCGAAACAGGTCGAAAATTTGAAAGGAGAAAATTTATGAACACCAAGCGCATCATTGCTCTGCTGATCGCGGCTATCATGGTTCTGTCCCTGATTCCCGTTATGACGATCAGTACCTCTGCTGCCTCTGAGGGTGATTGGACCACCTATCAGTCTGCTGCAAACTATCCCGAACTGACCGGTGAGGAGGTCGATGACGATTACATTGCTCCTCCCGAGGCTGGTTACGAGTACACCAATGACGGCTTTGCCGTTGTCCAGCCCAGCTGGGAGGGCATCACTCCCTGGGTGACCGTTTCCTCCAAGCAGACCGTCAACGTGAAGGATGGCTTGTATCTGGAGTTCCGTGTTGATGACTACTCCTACGGCTGGAACGCCGAGGGGGGCAACAACGACCACTGGATCTCCGTGTCTTTGAACACCGGCGCTCTTGAGCCCGACGGTACCCGCACCGGTAAGGTTTGCCCTCCCCAAACGAATTTTGGCGGCGGCTGGAACGCTCTGCTCCGTAGCCAAGGCGAGGGCGGCGGCGCTATTCACGGTTGCAATACTAAACCCGATAGTAAGGATGAGGCGGGGAACGATGTGCCCGGTTACTTCCGCGCTGTTGAGTCCTACGCCAACGTTGCAACTCCTATGGACGAGGACGGCTGCGAGGTCTACACCCTTGAGGTGACTTGGGACGGCTCCGCATACGTGATCAAGATTAACGGCCACCTGGTTTCCGACGGATCTATTGCCGGCGGCGTTACCACCGCTCTCTTGGAGGAGCTGAGCCCCGAGGGCGAGTTCTTCGTAGGTATCACCATGATGGATACCGTTATCGGCGGCTCTGCCGGTCTGACCATCACCAAGTTCGGTACCTCCGCCGAGACCGCTGTTAAGCCTGTCGGTTCCGATTCCAAGGAGCCCACCGAGAACAACATCGTGATCGCTCCCATCGCCGATCCTACCACCGTTCCCGAGAACACTCCCGCTATTCTGTGGAATCCCGATACCTACAACCTGAAGCCCGGTAACAACTGCGCTTTCTCCGTTCTGGGTGACAATACCTGGCGCGGCGATGCTTCTGACACCTTTGTGAATTTCCAGCTGAACGCCAAGAGATCTTGGTCTTACGAGGTGACTGATTTCCCTGTATTCGGTATCATGCTTCGTAATTTCTGGATCGACGCCGGAACACTGTATTATGCTGCCGGTAACATTACCAGCGCTACCGAGGGTTACTCTCTGCCCTTCTCCGTCTATGACGGCGAGATCTATGATATTGGCGATGACGAGTACATCTTCATTCCCGTGGACCTGACGGATATGATCGAGGGCCGTATCTACGGTATGCGTGTCGACGTGACTATGGAGAGCGAGGATATCCGTGAGTTCGATATTTGCTTTGCCGGTATGTACCGTTCCGAGGAAGAGGCCTACGCATACGTAGACGCTTGGTTTGCTGAGAGAGAGCTCGAGACGAACGCTCCCGAAGAGGACGATACTACTGCCGCTCCTGCCGACGAGACTACCGCTGCTCCCGCCGACGAGACTACCGCTGCTCCCACCGACGATACCACCGCTGCTCCCAATGTAACCGAGCCTGTCAAGGGCGGTTGCGGTTCCGTGATCGGTGTTAGCGCCGTTGCCGTTCTGGCTGCTGCCGCTGCTGCTGTTGCTCTCAAGAAGAAGGACTGATTCAGTCTGATTTAGAAGCTTAGCTTTCTTCCCCCCTCCGCAAATGCGGAGGGGGATTTTGTATGTAGCTGCCTGCCCCCTTTTGGGGGTCTTGATCCACGCACCGGAGTGTTGCTTGTTGTGACTTGACAGGAGCAGGTTCCTGTGCTATAATGGTGGTGTTCAAATGTGGAAACGGCAGTTTTCACCGCCGAGGGCGGTTTGATCTTCGGATCACAAAGAAAACAAACACAATGTTAAGAAGAAAATGAAATGTTTAGAAAAGAACTGGAAAGTACGGATAAGAAAGAAAAAAGCGTGACTACCGTGTGCTTTACGGGACACCGCCGGATTGCTTATGGGGATGCGGTGAAGCTCCCTGCTCTCTTGGAGGAGGTTTTGGTCGATCTGATCAATCGTGGCGCCACCGTGTTCCGCGCGGGCGGAGCGATCGGCTTTGATACGGTGGCCGCCCTCAAGGTGCTGGAGCTCAGAGAGCGCTACCCCCATATCCGTCTGGAGCTGATCCTGCCCTGCCGCAATCAGACCGAGCGCTGGGAGGAGACCGCTGTCAGAACCTATTATTATATACTAAACCAGGCGGATAGCTATCGCTTTTTGTTTGATGCCTATTTTGACGGGTGTATGCTGGAGCGGGATCGCCGTCTGGTGGAGGGGAGTGATGTGTGCGTGGCCTTTTGTAATCGCAGTCGGGGCGGTACCGCCTACACGTTTGCCCTCGCTCTCCGATCGGGACTGGAGGTCATCAACGTCTGCGATCTCGCCACGTGATGCGGGACGAGGCTGTGCCGATTTCTATTTTTGATACCCGCAAAAGGCTTTTGAAATGACAAGATGGGCAGGCGCTTTGGATGCTGGGCATTGTGTACAAAAGCAATGCCCTATTTTTGTACACTCCTGCCACCTTTTCCAAACTCGAAAAATTTTGAGGAAACCTGTTGACAAAGGGAAGGAGAAGTGCTATAATGGGCGGGCTGTCGTGGAGCAGAGGCCTGCATCGGGGCAGAACTGAAAAAATCACAGAAAAAGTTGAGAAACTTTTGAAAACCCTCTTGACAAGAGGTGCATAATGTGATATAATATTCAGGCACTTCCTCGCCGAAGGGATAGAAGTTGAGGAAAGTTTCCAAAAAACTTTTCAAAAACCCCTTGACAAGAGTGCAGGGGTGTGGTATAATAGTCAGGCTGTCCGCAAAAAGGGCGGCATGGAAAGCGAGGCGAGAGCCTTGCGCGGATCATTGACAATTGAACAACAGGAGATTAAAGTACA
>JAFXJW010000088.1 GCA_017532045.1 Clostridia bacterium
CAGCGAATCGACGGAATCTTTTCCGTCATTCGTCACAAAAATCCTTCGTATAGGATCAACTATACGTGCGGCTTTTTGTTTAGACTGACGAAAAATCTTCTCGTCGCTCGCCGCACGATGAGTTATTAGAGGTGCCCATTAGTTTGTTGAGTTTCATATCTCCACCGCCTTTCTGGGATTATTATAGCATAAAATTGTTTTTTTGAGGGTTGCATTAAGGATTTGAACTCAAACGGTTTTTAATGTTTGGTGTCCGCTTCAGATATAAATTCTTGAATAGCTTCTTTTAACTTTCCTTTTTGATAGAGTATAAACGAATCGTTTTGTTGCATTTTTTTAAGTGCTAAATCGCCGTATACGCTTTTGACAAATTTGTTCTCATAGAAAAACACCATTTGCGTACATGCAACATTCGGATATTGCTCTTTGAATTGCCCCAATATATACTCTCTTGATTCCTCTTCGGTCATGCAGTTATCGGTATTATCCTCAAATTCGGCATCCTCTGGATCTTCTGTTTCATTCTCGTTGTCAGTACGAGGCCAAAATAGCCATTCTTCTTTTTTCTCATCAAAGAAAAACGGTTGAGAAAAATTCAAGGCAATATCCTTGTATAAAAAATCGCCCGCAAGTTCGTAGTCGTCATAAAATCTCAAATAGGATATTGGAAAATTGTTTTCTTTTATAATGGTATAAATACGGTTATCTACGTGTCTGCCACATAACCATTTGTATTTTCTCGGAAAACTTTTTTGATATGCCGACCGTTTGAATTTTATATAATCAATGGGGGTGTATAAAATATATCCAATAAGCCATAAAAGGCAAAAGGGCAAAAAAATAACGAGCAAGATACACACGAAAATGGTAGAAAAAATATTGCCAATAACATTTTTTGATTTCATCGTCCCACCGCCTTTCTGGGATTATTATAGCATAAAATCGTGAAGATTGCAAGGGCTTTGCGGGAAATTACGGCGGAAGCCGTGTCCGTTTGCGCGAAGCGCAACATCATTTACGGCGTAGCCGTAACATCATTACGAAGTACATCATTTGCGATATGTCGCAACCTCGTTCATTTGTGCCGCACGGGGCGGCAATGATGTTCTCGCTTCACTTGAAATGATGTTGACCTTCGGTCAAATGATGTTGTGCCTGTCGGCACAAATGAAAAAATCCAACTCGTAAGAGTTGGATTTTTTGTATAAAGGCTACGAAAAAGATATTTTTTGCATTCTTTAATAAGGTTTCGAACTCAAACGTTTTTTATTTCTATTTCGTATATTTATAATAACGATATGTACTATAATTTCTACCGCAAAAAAGATAATGATATTTAAAAACGGCATGACAAACTGTGCTATTGACTCGGGAATTGCATAAAAAGGATCTTGGACAACAAAAAACCAATTGAAAAAGTGAGAATATCCATCTGATGATCCGTTATATGCATAATTTCCAATCAATGCCCATACGGTCATAAATGCGATTGCACCTAAATCTCGATAACATTTTTTGATATTAAATTTATCATGTTCATAAATCAATGTCAGCAATCCGTAAACTGTCATTATGCTATGAAAAACAAGCGTTTGTATTACGCGATAAGAAATCGGGTGTACCGCATGCCACATAACGCCTGCGGGATATATGAGATAGACAAGATTTGAAATAAATCCAAGCAACACAAAAGAGAGTCTGTATTTTTCAAGGAAACGGTTATGATAACTCAAAAAACATAGTACGCACATAGCGGTACATGCATGAAACGGTAATTTTTCAATGTCGATTTCCCCATATGCTAAGGGCATCAAAAAGAAATCCAATATGTATAGACCAAATGCGATATAAATAAATGTACGAGTTGTCCTTCTTCTTAAATCGGCACTTTTGTTTTTGAGTAAAAATAAAACAACGGCAACAGTAAAAAACGTTAACGCAATATAGAAAAAGTGCCATGCTCCGAACAACGTGAAAATCTCGCCGCCTTTTTTATCCGACAAAAGTGCGTTCAAAAAATTATACATATTCCCACCGCCTTTCTGGGATTATTATAGCATAAAATCGTGAAGATTGCAAGTCCTTCGCGGCAAATCACGGCGGAAGCCGTGTCCGTTTGCGAGAAGCGCAACATCATTTACGGCGTAGCCGTAACATCATTACGAAGTACATCATTTGCGATATGTCGCAACCTCGTTCATTTGTGCCGCACGGGGCGGCAATGATGTTGACCTAACGGTCAAATGATGTTGCGTGTGCCACGCAAATGATGTTGTGCCTAACGGCACAAATGAAAAAAATCCAAGCCGATTGGCTTGGATTTTTTGTGGTTGGCGGCCGAAATAGATGACATTGTTTACACTATGGTTGTATTTGTTGTCATATCGCCAAGAGATTTATCTGATACCAAAAGCAGAATAAATTCTACCGGATAAAGAAAGAAAAACAAATTGCGAATGATCAATTTTTGATTTGACGGAAGTTCATTTGTTCCAATATCAATAACTCGAAGCTTAAAAATACGTTTCGCTATACTTTGTCCCTTGAAAATAACATCTCGAAAAACAAAGATTACAGGAAATGATAAAACAAAAAATACAAAAAGGAGCACGCCGATTGCGTTTATGCCTTGAGCTTCAACAACTTTTCTAAAGATTAAAGTATACAAAAGAGCAGGAATGCCTGAAATATTCCAGTCAATAATCCATGCCAGTATTCTTTTCAACTTCATAATGATTTCCCTCCTAAGTGAATGTATTTACTTGATTATAATTTTAGTTTTGGCATTTTCGTTCTCCTTTCGGGTGGTAAACACATTATACCGAAAAGGACCGAGAATGCAAGAAAAGTTTTTGAAAATTATTTGTTGAGATTATTATATCACACTTTCAGTTAAAAATCAACTACAAATCAGTGCACTGCACAAACGGCTACCTCTCCGTTTGCGCGAAGCGCAACATCGTTTACGACGTTAGGCGTAACATCATTGTGTTTCGACGTAAGGAGAAACAGCACATCATTTGCGATATGTCGCAACCTCGTTCATTTGTGCCGCACGGGGCGGCAATGATGTTGACCTAACGGTCAAATGATGTTGCGTGTGCCACGCAAATGATGTTGTGCCTGTCGGCACAAATGAAAAAATCCAACTCGTACGAGTTGGATTTTTTGGCTGGGGCACAGGGATTCGAACCCCGGAAATGTCAGAGTCAGAGTCTGATGCCTTACCGCTTGGCGATGCCCCAATATTTTCAACAGACGCTATTATAGCAGATAACCTTCAAGATGTCAAGGGGTTTTTCGAAAAAAGTTGAAAAATTTTTCCTACGTTTTGTCACAGCCCCCGAGGGGATCGGGGGCTATGGAATTAGTCTTTCCGTTTGAGGGCGATTTCAATCAATTTCTCACGGGAATTTTTTGAGGGATCGTCCCAAACGGCCTCCAGAAGATCGCAGAATACGTCCTGCAAGATTCGTCCCGGCTTGAAGCCCACCGCCAGAAGATCGGCGCCGTTTATGGCCAGGTCGGCCATGTTGACGGGCTCGTTTCGGGCGGCGGAGGCCTCCGCCAAGGTCATCAGTTTGGCGGCCTCGGAGGCATCTTCGGCATGGCGAGCGCATCGGACGGTCAGGGCGGGGATGGCCAGCTCTCCCATGCGGTGCCGCCACTCACGGGCGTATCGTGGGGTGGCCTTGATCTCGGCGGCGGCGGAGCGGGTGATGGTCAGGATGTCCCGTCGCACCCTGTTGGACAGGCGGAGTCCCGCCAGATTCTCTACGGAGTGTTGGTCATCCTGTTCCCACAAAAGGCAGGCCGTGCGGAGGGCGAAATCGGCGGGGAGACTTGACAGATCTCCTGTTCCCGTGGGGGAGATGCCGTGGGGGAGGACGTAGGGCATCAGTCCCGTTTCGGTTAGCAGGGAAATACCCCGCTCGGGCTGGGGAGAGGTAAGGATTTTTTGGAACTCCTCGCTGATCCGCTCACGGGAGACGCGGGCCAGTCCCTCGGCGTGGCGGCAGATGGCGGCGTAGGTGTTTTTCTCAATGGAAAAGCCCAGCTTGACGGCGAAGCGCACCCCTCGCAAAAGACGCAGGGTGTCCTCGGCAAAGCGGGTGTCGGGATCACCCACGGCGCGGATCACCCCTGCCCTCAGATCGGCTTGTCCGCCGAATAGGTCAAGGACGGACAGGCCGTTCTCGTCCTCGGTGAAGGCCATGGCGTTCACCGTAAAATCCCGACGGGACAGATCGTCCTCAATGAGACCCGTGAAGGTCACGGCGTCGGGGTGACGGCCGTCGGTGTAGCCGCCCTCGGTGCGGCAGGTGGTGCATTCAATGAGATCGTAGGGGCCTTCTCGGTCGGCAAGGTCTCCGCTGAGGGGAAGGAGCACCGACACCGTACCGTGCTTGATGCCCGTGGGGATCACACGAAGGCCTGCGGACTCGCAGATGGTTTGGGTGGTCTCCGGGGGCGTGGTCACAGCCACGTCCCAATCGTGGGGAGGGATGCCCATGAGGGTGTCCCGCACACAGCCTCCCACGGGGTAGGCGGCCTCGTCATGGGCGGCGAACAGGCTCAAAAGGGATGTTAGGTAGGGCGGGCAGGAGGGAATGTTGGCCACGGCGAGGCTCCTTTCTGAAAGAATTTTCGAGGGAGGGAAGCGAGGGAGTGAAAAACAAAGGATACGGGGCGTGGGATACGGGAAAGGGGAAGCCCGGAGAGGCGTTTCCGTTTGTCCCATATCTTATCTCCGTATCCCTACATGTCAAACGGTACTGTCATTACAGGGCAGCGGCGGCCTTCTTTTTTTCTCTCCACATACGGAGGTAGTATACGCCGATGGAGGAGATGTTGAACACCTCGGTCAAGATTCCCGCGATGGAGACGGGAGAGAGGGTGGCGGCGTAGATCAGCCAGAAGGGGGAGATGATGATCAGCTGGGTCGCGCGGATGGTGTTGGAGTCCTTGGTCCACATACAGCCCATGCAAGCGAAGTTAGCCACTACGGGGAGAAGGGGCATGATGCGGCCGAGGAGGGTAACAGCCTCGTAGGGGTAGGTGAGGACGGCAACCAGAGCGCCGAGGGCGCCCATACCGGCCAGCACCAGGGGAGAGAGCAGCTTCTTGTACTTGTTCGACAGAGCCAAGGCGCCGCGGAAGAGCAGACCGACCGAGTTCTGGGCCATCCCCGAGTAGGCGGCGGAATCTCCGCCCAGACCAAAGAACAGGTAGCTCAGAATGAACATACAGCAGGAACCGATCTGTACGATGAAAAGTCCCTGGGGCTTCTTGCATTGAAAAGACAGGACGATGAGGGCCATGGCGGCAAAGCCAAAGATCTGTCCGATGAGTGTTAAGATTTCCGGCGTAGTCATAAAATCTCCTTTGATTTTTGATCAGCCCCCATTATACCACAAAAAATACGTTTTGTAAAGGGTAATTTATCCAAAAATCAAGAAGAGCTTGACTCAATTGCCGTCGACTCTTGGGGTGCGACGACGCAGCGTCTCATCCACTCTCGCCACGCCTCGGGAATACTTGGGTCGTACAGAGCCAGCAGGTCGGCCGGATCCACTCCGCCGCTCAGGTTTACGTCTCCCGCCGGTCCCACGAAAATGCCGTCTGAGGACACCCTCGTCGCCACCGGCCCGCCGTGTTCGTCTGTACCCAACCAAACGCCATCCCGAAATCTCAACTCTTGTCGCAGATTCTCAAGGATCGCCTCGCCCTCCCGGGTCTCAAAGCGGGTGTCATCACAGACGTGATCCTCCGAGCAGGAAAAGCCGTAGTATCCCTCTGCAGCCATGCCCGTGTCCGAGCGAAGAAGACGGGCGTGGGTCACGGTGGGAGATCCGCCCTCGGCGGGGATTGGATCATCCCGTGTCACGTCCACGTGGTACCACGCCCCTTCCACCCGCACGTGATTCCATGCGTGATCCATTTCTCCCGAGACAACGATGTGAGCCTCCAGTCCCGCTCCCCGTGCCAGCGCCAGAAAGGCCAAGGCGTAGGCCTGACAGATGCCCACGCCGTCCCGAAAGAAGGTATAAGCGTCGGCGTTGGCTTCGGCCTCGGGTCGGGTGTCGTAGGCGTAGCGGTGGGCCAGCTCGTCATGGAGGTAAAGGACTGTGTCGACCTCGGTGGGGGGAAGGCCGTCGAAGTCGGCCTCCATGTCCGCCAGTATGGAGGTGACAGTGCTTCGGTACAGGGCTCTGGCGGCGGTCAGCGCCTGCCCCGTCAGGGTGTACACGGGATAGAGGTAGGTGACGGCGCGGGTAGGTGTGCCGTTTATTACGGCTTCGGTGTAGCCGTAGGACAGGCGGGGGGCTACGTGGAACAGCTCGGGGTGGGAGAGAAGAACGTCTTGGTAGAGCCGTCCCAGCTCGCTGACGGGTAGGAGGGCGTCTCGCAGATCAATGGACTCTTGGCAATCGGTGAGCCCCTCGATCAGAAAAAGGGATGGGTCGGATGGGGAGGGAGATTCTGCCACCACGGGCAGAGAAGCACGTCCCCAAAAGAGAAACGCAACCGTCAGAAGCAGTACGGTTGCGTTTTTGAGGATTCCTGTTTTGCGGTGGGACTTCATGGCGGCCTCCGTGGAAAAATCGTTTCTACATCCTATGAGGGGAGGCGGGGGGATATGTATAGGACAGCGGCCGCACCGAGATCTCGCCCGAGAATAGGGTGACGGTTTCGCTTTGCGTTTCCACCAGCAGGGAGAAGTCGTTGTTCACGCCGAGGAGAGTTCCCTCGAAGCAGAGATCGCCTTGGGCACAGATCACCCGAGAGTCGACGTAGAGCAGGCGGCGGCGGTAGTCTCCCAGGCAGGCGTCTCCCCACATACCCGCAGGGAAATCACCACCCCCTTCGGGGCGGGTCATGTCCAGCAGGCGGCGGGTGATCTCTCCGACTAACGACCCCATCAGGACGGGGGTAACGGTATGCGCGTTGTGGGGAGAAAAGAGGGAGGTAGCGGGGGCGCGAAGCCCCTCGGGGAAGGAGGAGGTGGTGAGATTGATGCCCAGCCCCACCACCATGCGGTGGGTTCCGTCGGGACGGGTGACGGCCTCGGTGAGGATGCCCCCCACCTTGGCGCCGTTCAGGTAGAGATCGTTGATCCACTTAATGGAGGGGGAGATCCCCGTCAGAGTCTCAATGGCCGAGCAGGCGGCCACGGCGGCGGCGGCGGTGACACGGACGGCTTCGGACAGGGGGGATTTCACCGTGTAGGCCACCGTCATATACAGTCCCGTGTCGGCGGGGGAATGGAAGGAGCGCCCCAAGCGTCCTCGCCCTTCCGTTTGGGCGCGGGCTACGTAGAGGGAGGGGGTGTCCCTGTCCGCCTCGCTCTTGGCGGCGTTGTTGGTGGAGTCGATCTCGTCCCAAACGGCTACGGAGACCCTGTCCCCGTAGCGCCCCAAGGCATTTCGCAGAGCGGATATATCCACGTGCGGCGTGTGGGTCATGGCAGTACCTCCCTTGTTGTTTTCTTCCTTTATGATACCATCCGAGGTGGGATAAGTTGTGAATGGGCTGTAAATTTTGCACTTTCGTCTTCCAAAAGGGGGAGGGGAGGCGGGGTTTTGTTTCCGAGTTCATAAAATCGACTTGATTATTTTCGCAAAATGTAGTAGTATGATAAAAGAGTATTTTCCGCCTTGCCCGCGGGGCGCAGGAGGCGGGTCTTTTTCCAAAGGAGTACACATATGAAAAAGCTGTTTCTGATCCTTGCGATCATTCCCACCCTGTGCCTGCTGCTGGCGTCCTGCAACAACGGGGACACAACGGACGACACCGTCGATACCACGGCTACCGACACGGCTACGGAGACCGAGACTGCCGCTCCCCGTTACGATTACATGGCGGCTGACGTCGCCTCGGATGTGGAGATCGGCGAGGCCGACTATAAGGGCGTCACCCTTACCATTCCCAATTCCCACAAGATCACGATGGAGGACGTAAAGACCTACATCATGACCCAGGTTCTCTTTAAGAGCCGTAGTGCCACCAACGGCACCGCCATGGTCAGAGATCAGGCTTTGAAGCTGGGCGACGATGCCTACATTTACTATAAGGGCTTCGTAGACGGTAAGGAGTTCGAGGGTGGCTCCAATTGGGATGACAAGGCCCCTTACACCCTGGGACTGGGCTCCGGCTCTTTTATCCCCGGCTTTGAGGACGCTCTTGTGGGCGTGATCCCCAACAAGACCTCCAAGAGCAGTCCCGCCGAGATCCACGTGACCTTCCCCGAGGACTACGCCGAGCATCTGGCCGGTAAGGAGGCTGTCTTCCACGTAGTGGTGGAGTACGCCGTGCAGTACACCCTGCCCGAGTACAACCGAAAATTCATTGAGGAGGACTTAAAGTACGAGCCTAAGCAGGAGTCCTACGCCTCGGACGACGAGTTGATTGCCGAGTTTGAGGAGTTTGTTTACGATTCTCTGGTGGCGCAGAATGTCTCCACTATAGAGGCGGCCAAGGCGGATGCCTTGTGGAACCATTTGCTTGAGAAGGCCGTATGCAAGAATCTGCCGGCAGATGAGGTGGCCTACTACTTTGACGTTTATAAGTCCGAGGCGAACTATTACCATGCTTACTATACCTCCTCGGGCAATGCGGAGTTCACGGCCCTGTACCCCGACCTGCCCTCCTTTATCATCGCCTATTTCGGCTTTGAGAAGGGAGCTGACTGGGAGGTTGAACTGACGAAAATGGCCGAGACCATGGTCAAGCAGGATATGATCACCCACGCCATTGCCGAGCGAGAGGCCATGGAGACGGTCACCGAGGAAGAGTACAAGGCAGAGATCAAGTACTGGGTAGATCAATACTACGGCTACATGACTGAGTCCCAGATCGTTGAAAATATGGGTGAGAGATCCCTCCGGGAGGCCGCTCTTGTGGCAAAAATGGATAAATGGCTTCTGGAGCAGGTAACCTTTACCTATGCTGACGGCTCTCCCATTGTGAGCAATACCAATAACGAGGCTGAAACCGAGACTGCTGAGGGTTAATCTGCACAAAGTTTTGAAATGCGGGGGCAAAATTGAAAAAATTCTTCAAAAACCCTTGACAAATCAAAGAAATGCGGTTATAATATAACAGTCAATGTCGTGCGCGCTGTGATTTTTACAGAGTTTCTGTGCTTGTCAGACCGGCAGAAAAATCGCCCCGACAGCAAATCTTGAAGGAGGTAACCCAAAATGCTCAGAACTTACCAGCCTAAGAAGCGCCAGAGAAAGAAGGAGCATGGCTTCAGAAAGAGAATGAAGACCTCTGATGGTCGTAACGTTCTTAAGAGAAGACGTGCCAAGGGCAGAAAGAGACTGACCTACTAATTTTGGATCAAATCCAGGATTTCGAAAAACCCGAGGAATGATAGGACGATAGGACACGAGCCTATGCGGTTGTCTGTCTCTCCTCGGGATTTTTCGTGGGAAGGACCCTTTTACGACGCCGAGAGTCCCTGCGGCGCATCCTAATTCATAGCCGTGAGCTATGGGGAAGGAATCAAACATGAAACCCTACGCCATCAAGGAGAACCACCTGTACAAAAAGACCTTCCAGCGAGGAAAACGCTGGACGGGACAGCTTGTGTCGGTGTACGTTCTCAAGGATCTTGCGGCCAAGAAGCTGAAGAAGGCAAATCCACAGAAGCAGTATATCAATCGGATCGGTCTGTCTGTGCCCAAACGCGAGGGTGGCGCCATTGAGCGCAACCGCGTTAAGCGCATCATCCGTGCGGGACTGCAGGGTGTGGAGCGTCGGTATTCTCTCCGCCGCGGATACCTCATCGTCATAGCGGCGCGCCCCGGGATCGAGGGAGTGAAATCCACCGCCGTCGAGTCCGAGCTGCGTTACATCTTCAAAAAGCTGGAGATGCTGGAGCCGCTTCCTCCCAAGGAGGGGACAAGACCCTCCACCGAGCCCTGTAAGGGCCAAACGCCATGAAGCGACTTGCCATGGCGCTCATCCGCTTCTATCGGAGGCACCTGTCGAAGCTGAAGCCGGCCCCCACCTGCCGCTTTACTCCGACCTGCTCTGCCTATGCCCTGGAGGCCTTTGAAAAGCGAGGCTTTTTTGCGGGTATGGCACTGACTTTGTGGCGCATCCTGCGTTGCAGTCCCCTATCCCCTGCGGGATACGATCCTCTGCCCCAAGCGGGCTTTAAAACCATGCCCCTGCGCTGGAGCAAGTACGACAAGTACCGTGCCGAGCAGGAGGTTGCCGCCGAGGAATCCCGTGACGGTGATCCTACCGAGTGCGGCCCCGTCTCCCCCGACGACCCGGATGATGCCCCGGAGGACAGTTCCTCCGACGGACACGCCTGACAGGCTTCGATACAGGCGGAGACCATTCACCACCGAACACAGCGGCCACACATCCGAGGAGCCGCGCCCCGACTTCCTTTGCCGGGGTCCCCTATCAGAACAAAGGAAACATCAATCATGAAAAGAAACGCAAGATTTACCAAAAAGATCCTGACCCGTGTGATCATGGGTCTGTTGCTACTGGCTATGCTGGGCGGAGTGCTTACCTCCTGCGGCCGTGGTGGCAGTAAGATCACTACGGTCACCAAGGGCTACGTCATCGGTGAGAATATGCTCACCGAGGCAAACGGCCTCTCCCACACCCAGCTGGATAAGCTGGCCGACGATATCGTGGCCTCCAAGAACGCCCTCGCCATTCGTACCCAGCTGGTTGCCGCCATGCGGGGCTTTGATATGACCGCCGAGGATTTTGACGACGCCAAGGTGAAAAGCGGCGAGCTGGTTGCCCATCCCGAGAATGCTCCTGCCATCGTCATGAGCGTGCTGCAGAGAAATGACATTGCTACCAGCCCCTACAGAAACGCCGCCGGTGAGATCATTATGACTGCCGCCGACGTGGAGACGCTGGTCAAGGTTTTCCAGACCAACGTGGATGTGGATGCCAAGCTGGGTACTATCGATCAGATCCTGCACTGGATCGGTCTGGGCTTTGAGTGGCTCATCAATGTTCCCGGATTCGGCAGCTTCATTCTGGGTACGGTGTACTTCGGCATCGCTCTGGAGATCCTCATGATCCCCTTGGCCATCAACCAACAGAAGAATTCCCGCAAGCAGGCCAAGCTCCGCCCCCGTGAGATGGCCATTCGTAACCGCTACAAGGGCCGCAACGATCAGGCCACTCAGCAGAAGGTGACCCGTGAGATCCAGGAGCTGTACACCAAGGAGGGCTACTCCCCCATGTCGGGCTGTCTCCCCCTCCTGATCACCCTGCCCTTCCTTATGTTCCTCTACTATATCGTTATTGACCCTCTGACCTATATGATGGGCGCTCCCGCCGGACTGACCTCCGCATTCCTGACCTTCGCCGATGCCCCCGTGGCCGCCGGCGGTCTGGGACTGTCTCTGGGCTCTACCCGCGGTACCATTGAGGTTCTGTCCCTCATCCGTGAGGGTGGCATAAGCATTGACGGTCTGGCAGACTTTGCATACCTGGCCAACGGCTCCGAGTGCCTCGCCGCTCTGGACGGTATGGTGGATCGAATCCCCGACTTCAACCTCTTCGGCCTCAACATGGGTCTGACCCCCGGCTTTGGCAGCAAGGCGCAGCTGCTTCTGATCTTCATGCCCGTGCTGACCTTCGTGATCTACTGGGGAAGCGGCAAGATCACCCGCAGGTTCTCCTTCCAGCCCATGCAGAACGATGCCCAGAAGGATCCCGCGCAGGGCTGCTCCAACGGTATGATGAACATCATGATGCCCGCTATGTCGGCTTGGTTCACCTTCATGGTGCCCGCCGCCGTGGGTCTGTACTGGGTATTCAAGAGCATTCTGAGTACCGTCAAGACCATCATCGTGGCTAAGGTCATGCCCCTGCCCACCTTCTCCGAGGAGGATTACAAGGCCGCCGAGCGTGAGCTGGCCGGTAAGGACAAGAACAAGCCTATAAAGCGTGATCCCCATGCTCCCCGCAATCCGAACGTCCGCTCTCTGCACCACATTGACGACGAGGACTACGAGTCCCCTGCTGAGCGCGAGGCCAGACTGGCCGCCCGTAAGCGGGATTACGTGGAGGATGAGACTCCCGCAGTAAAGACTGCCGATAACGCATACAGCGAGGGCGTTACCCTCAAGGAGGACGACCGTCCCGCCCGTAAGGATAACAACAACGAGGGAGACAGCGACAGCGAGAGCTGATCCCCATACGGGGGCATAGAGAGCCCGTAGGACGGGTATGCCCCCCACATAATTGAAAGGATAATCGAACTGTTATGAAGAAGGAACTTGAAATCAGCGGGAAGACCCGCGAGGAGGCCATTGAGAAGGCCGTGATCGAGCTGGGCGCTCCCTCCGCTTCCGCTATTATGTATACCGTGATCAACGAGGGCCGTAAGGGCTTCCTCGGTCTTGGCTCGGTGGATTGCACCATCCGCGCCGTTTATCAGGTGGCTGATCCTGTGGAGGAGAAGCCCCGCCGTGACCGCCGCGACCGCCGTGATCGCAAGGGCGGTGATCGCCGCAACGACCGCGCTCCCAAGAGAGAGAAGGTCGAGATGTCTGCCCCTGAGGTAGTTACCCCCGTGATTCCCCCTGTGGAGAACATTGATCCCTCTACCGCCACCGAGAGCGAGCAGACCGCCTACCGCTTCATCTGCAAGCTGGTGGAGGATATGGCCCTGGAGAACGTGGAGATCAACATGCACCCCGGTAACAACGACGACATGGTCATCACCGTGGACGGCGAGGCCGCAGGTGTGCTGATCGGCCACCATGGCGACACCCTGGATGCTCTTCAGTATCTGGCAAATCTGGCCGCCAACCGCAAGGAGGAGGGCGAAAAGCGGGAGTACGCCCGCATCACCGTGGACGTGGAGTCCTACCGTGCTAAGCGCGAGGAGGCTCTCCGCATTCTGGCACGCAAGAAGGCTCATCAGGTGCTGAAGTACAAGAAGAGCATCATGCTGGAGCCCATGAACCCCTACGAGCGCCGCATCATCCATTCCGAGATCCAGAAGATGGAGGGGGTTTCCACCAACTCCATCGGTGTGGAGAACAACCGTCGTATCGTGATCTACCTGGAGGAGGAGGGCATGCCCACCGCCGGCATCAAGGCGAAGAGCCCCTCTGAGAAGTCCAAGTCCCGCAGCAGAAACCGCCGCCGCTCCGGAAGCAAGACCGTGGATCCCTTGTCCTCTGAGGCCATCACCGGCGAGACCCGCAAGCAGGGCGAGTCCATTTTCGGGGGCGAGGAGCATGATCCCTTCGATATCGACCTGTCTGCCGCCACTTACTCCGAGGAGGATGAGGTTGAGGAGACCGTGTCCGTATTCGACGAGGAGTAAGACACTGCCGTAAAGTGAGGTATTTCCTATGACGATCTCCCCCTTTGATACCATAGCCGCCGTCAGCACCCCCTTCGGTAAGGGGGGCGTGGCGGTGATCCGCCTGTCGGGCGAGGAGGCCTTTACCGTTGTGGACAAGGTGTTCTTCCCCATGGGCGGTAAGAGCCTGACCGACTATCCTCCTCGTACCGCCGTCTACGGGCTTATCCGTGACCCTGAGGGTGGGGACGTGCTGGACGACGGGCTCTGCACCCTGTTCCCCGCTCCCCACTCCTTTACGGGAGAGGATACCGCCGAGATCTCCTGTCACGGCGGCGTGCTGGTCACCCGTAACGTGCTGGAGGCTTGCCTGCGGGCGGGCGCCCGTCAAGCCCTTGCGGGGGAGTTTACCCGCCGCGCCTACATGAACGGAAAGCTGGCCATGGAGCGTGCCGAGGCCTTGGGCAACCTTCTTGACGCAGGGAACGATGAGCAGGTCAGGCTGGCGAGAGCCGGCATGAACGGCCTGCTTACCCGCTCTGCCGAGGGGGTGTACGCCGACCTCATGAACGTGCTTTGCAACATGGAGGCGGGTATGGATTTCCCCGAGGAGGATCTCACCGAGATGCCTATAGGGGAGATACGAGCCACCCTGCACAGAGCCGAGACCTCCGTCCGTGGTCTGATCCGTACCTACCGCACGGGACACGCCATCGCCGAGGGGATCCCCACCGTTATCTGTGGTCGCCCCAACGTGGGCAAGAGCGCCTTTTACAACCGTCTTCTGGGCCGAGAGGCCGCCATCGTGACGGATATTGCGGGAACCACCCGAGACGTGCTGACGGATACCGTCGCCCTGGGAAGGGTCACCCTGCGCCTGTCGGATACGGCGGGACTGCGAGAATCTGCCGATCCCGTGGAGCGCATCGGTGTGGAGCGAGCCAAGGCCGCTCTTTCGGAAGCCGAGCTGGTGCTGGCGCTGACGGATAGCCGAGGGGACGATCCCGAGACTGAGGAGCTGATCAAGTCCTTGGCCGAGCAGGGAAGGACCCTGATTCGTGTGTACACCAAGAGTGACCTGAATGTTCCCACCCATTTCCCCGATGACGGCATTCCCACCGTGACCCTGTCCTCGGTGACGGGAGAGGGCTTTGAGGCGCTGACCCGTACCGTAGAATCCGCTTTCATTGACCGAGACCTCCGCATGGGGGAGGAGGCCGTTGTCTTCAGCGCAAGACAGGCCGCCGCCCTGCGAGAGACCGCCACCTGCATCGCCACCGCTCTGGAGAATCTGGATGCGGGACTTCCCTATGACATCTGCGCCGGAGACGTCCGAGCCGCCATGGGCGAGCTGGGACTGCTCTGCGGCAGGGAGATGCGACAGGAGGTTTTGGACGAGATCTTCTCTCGCTTTTGCGTGGGAAAGTAACCCGCCCTGCCGCCACTCAGCGGGAAAGCCGTTCAATACAACGTAACTACAATCGCAAAGTCGGGAATTGGGACGGAAATATCAGCCGCTCCCAATTCCCGTATGCGAGCGCATAATTTTAGTTAGTCAAACAAACAATTCAATATAGCCCGATCATAGGGTACGGGCGGGAGACCGTCCGAGAAAGGAAGCATTATGGCCAACAAGATCACCGCAAATAAGCACAAGCCCATCAACCGTCCCCGTATGAATCACATTCCCCCTCGCGCCAGCGACGTTCTGGATCTTCTGGAGCAGATCCATGATCACGGAGACCGCATCGCCTACCGCTACTACGTGGGCAAGGAGATTAAGGATCTGACCTACGCTCAGGTGCATGCTATGGTTTGCAAGACCGCCGCTGCCTTTGATACCATGGGCCTGAAGGGAAGCCGTGTGGCCGTGATCGGCGACACCTCTCCCCAGTGGATCGTCACCTATATGGCCGCTCTGGCCGCAGGCTGCGTGGCCGTTCCCATGGATAAGGAGCTGGACGTTGCCGAGATCTGCAAGTTCCTGGACATTGTGGAGGCCAATGCCATCGTGTACTCCAAGTCCTTCAACGAGAAGTTCGTGGATGCCATTCAGAACAACAAGACGGGGGTACAGTATTTCATCCCCGTGACCCCCGCCTACGACAGCACCTTTGATGCCAAGGTCATCTCCTTCGATGAGGTGTTGGCCAAGGGCGAGGAGAGACTGAACGGCGAGGGCTATGCCTTCCCCGCCATTGAGAGCCGTGAGACCATGGCTGAGATGCTCTTCACCTCGGGTACTACCGGTACCAGCAAGTGCGTTATGCTGTCCCAGAAGAACATCTTCTCCGCCGCCAGCGCCGCCTGCGAGACGGTGTGCTTCTCTCCCGAGGACGTCATCATGTCGGTGCTGCCCGTTCATCACACCTATGAGCTGATGTGCCTTCTGTCCGCCGCTCTGTACGGTATGGAGGTTTGTATCAACGATTCTCTCCGCCACGTGTTGAAGAATCTGCAGGTGTTCAAGCCCACGGGCCTGGTGCTGGTGCCCCTGTTCCTCAACACCATGTACAAGAAGATCTGGTCCGAGGCCGAGCGCACGGGTAAGGACAAGGTGTTGAAGGGAGCTTTGGCCATCTCCAAGACCTTGCTCTCCATGGGCATCGACGTCCGTCGCAAGCTCTTCAAGACGGTGCTGAACTCCTTCGGTGGCCGACTGGATCACATTATCTGCGGCGGCGCCAAGCTGAATCCCGACCTGATTGCCGCCTTTGAGGATTTCGGTATCTCGGTGTTCGAGGGCTTCGGCATCACCGAGTGCTCTCCTCTGACCAACGTGACCCCCTACTACAACCGTAAGTACGGCTCCATCGGCCCCTCCGTCCCCTGCTGTCGCTGTCGCATCGCTGACCCCCAGCCCGGCGATCACCCTTTCCCCGAGGGCGAGCTGCAGATCAAGGGCGACAACGTCATGCTGGGCTACTACAACAATCCCGAGGCTACTGCCGCCGCCTTTACCGAGGACGGCTGGTTCCGCACCGGTGACGTGGCTTACAAGGACGAGGAGGGCTTCGTGTACATTACGGGTCGCATGAAGTTCGTCATCGTGCTGGAGAACGGTAAGAACGTGTTCCCCGAGGAGATCGAGGAGTATCTGGACGAGATCGAGGCCATTGCCGAGTGCGTGGTCATCGGACGCAAGGCAGAGAACAGCGACGAGGTCATTCTCACCGTGGTCGCCTACCCCAACTACGAGAAGCTGCCTGCCGGCGCCACCGAGGAGCTGATCCACGAGACCATCTACAAGCAGATCATGCAGATCAACCGCCGTCTGCCCAGCTTTAAGCAGATGAAGGCCCTGGAGATCCGTCCCACCGAGTTCGAGAAGACCACCTCTAAGAAGATCAAGAGACATTTGGTAAAATAAGGAGAGCGGTGGGGGAAAACTTCTTGCAAGAAGTTTTCCCCCACACCCCCTTTCAAGAACCTTTAATAAAGGAGTTGGAGAGCAGGATGAGACGTCAGCCCATTGGATTATATGTACACATCCCCTTCTGTCGGAGCAAGTGTCCCTACTGTGATTTCTGCTCCCTGCCCCGCCCCTCTAAGGAGCTGATGGAGGC
>JAFXJW010000089.1 GCA_017532045.1 Clostridia bacterium
CGTATGATAGTATTTTTGCGTCGGGCACCCGCCTGAACATCAGAAAAGGAGATTGCTTTTTGAGAAAGACAATCGGTACACCGGAGATTGTGGCCTGACCGGGAGGTTTGGCCTGTACAGTCTCACACAAACCTCCCAGTATTGCGGTCAACAATCATCAGGAGGGAAAACAATGAAGAAAAATGACTACATCATTCGTTTGGAACAGGAAAAAGAGTACCGGGACGTGGAACACCTTGTGCGGGAGTCCTTCTGGAACGTATACCGTCCGGGCTGTCTGGAACACTACGTCCTCAACCGGCTGAGAAACGACCCCGCGTTCGTGCGGGAACTCGACTTCGTCATGGAGCAGGACGGACGGCTGATCGGGCAGAATATGTTCATGCGGGCAGTCATTCGCGCCGATGATGGCAGAGAGATCCCTATCATGACCATGGGGCCCATCTGCATCACCCCCGAACTGCAGGGTCAGGGCTACGGCAAGATCCTGCTGGATTACTCGGTGGAGAAAGCGGTGGCGCTTGGCTGCGGAGCCTTGTGCTTCGAGGGCAACATCAACTTCTACGGGAAGAGCGGTTTTACCTTCGCCCGCAAGTTCGGCCTTCGGTACCACGGTCTTCCCGAGGGTGCAGATGCGTCCTTTTTTCTCTGCAAGGAGCTGATCCCCGGATACCTTGCGGGAATCACAGGCGAGTATACGCCGCCGCAGGGATATTTCGTGGATGAGGCGGAAGCCGAAGAATTTGACAAACTCTTCCCCGCCAAGGAGAAGAGGGTCCTCCCGGGACAGCTTTTCTGACGCAAGCGAGAAAGTGAAAAAAATCCCCGACTCCTTTCGGAGTCGGGGATTTTTCAATCGGTTTGTGCTCAGACCAGCTGAACAACGGCCATCTCGGCGGCATCGCCGCGGCGGGGGCCGATCTTGACAATGCGGGTGTAGCCGCCGTTACGGTCGGCATACTGGGGACCCAGCTTGTCAAACAGCTTCTTGGCCACGTCCTCCTTGGTGATGAAGGAGAGAGCCTGACGATAGGCGGCCAGGTCGTTCTGCTTAGCCAGGGTGATCATCTTCTCGGCCAGAGGAGCAACTTCCTTAGCGCGAGTGAAAGTAGTGGTGATCTGACCTTCCTCGAGCAGGGCGGTGGTCATAGCGCGGAGCATGGCCATACGCTGGTCGGTGGGCTTGCCGAGTTTACGCTGCGTAGACATTTCTTTTCACTCCTTAAACAGGGCTTGAAACGGACGTAACCGCCCGATCAGTTCTCGTCGCTGGCCAGGGACAGACCCATCATTGCCAGCTTGTTGATGACTTCCTCAAGGGACTTGCGGCCCAGGTTACGCACCTTCATCATCTCGTCCTCGGTCTTGGAGATCAGATCCTCCACCGTGTTGATGTTGGCGCGCTTGAGGCAGTTGAAGGAACGGACCGAGAGGTCCAGCTCCTCGATGGTGAGCTCGAGCACCTTGTCACGCTGCTGCTCTGCACGCTCCACCACGGTGCTCTTGGCACCCATGGTCTCGGACAGATCGGTGAACAGGGCGAAGTGGTCCATCAGGATGCGCGCGCCGAGGGAGACAGCGTCTCTGGCGGCGATGGTACCGTTGGTCCACACTTCGAGCGTCAGCTTATCGAAGTCGGTCAGGTCGCCCAC
>JAFXJW010000090.1 GCA_017532045.1 Clostridia bacterium
CGGGGATGTGTCTCCGCATTTCGGGCGTGTTCCGCGCGGACGGCGCTCCGCCGTTCGTGCGGGCCATTGGGTATCCTCGACCTTCCGCGCATTCAGACTCCTTCGCCCCGACCTGGGCGAAGGGGTCGCGCGCACAGGTGGTGGGTTCCGTAAGGGAGGCACCACGGGGGCCTCCCTTGCGTGGCGCTCTTTTGGTACTTTTCTCTCGACAGGGAGAGAAAAGTACACATATCAATCTCCCCGATAAATAGCAATTTGTAAAGTATAGAATCAGTATAGCATATCGGACAAGGGTTGTCAAGGGAGTGGTAGTGAAAGAGGGGAAGGAAACAGGAATATCGGGAGGCCGCTTGGCAAGAAGAAGAGTAAAAAACCGTTTTCTGTGTCAATATGCACACATCCCGCAAGGCTCGCCGCCCTGTCGGATGCTTTTTTGTGAAATGTGACAAAGAAAAAAGTTGAAAAAGCCTTGACACAGGGTGAAAAATATGGTATAATGATTTGCCGCTTAAAAGGGGCTTTTTAAGTGTGCCTCCGCAAGGATGCAACGCCCCCATAGCGAGTCTTAAGAAAAGAGGTGCTTTTCATGTTTGCTGTTATCACTACAGGCGGAAAGCAGTACAAGGTCGTCGAGCAGGACATCATTTTTGTCGAGAAGCTGGACGTTGAAGAGGGCGCAGAGGTTACCTTCCCCGTAGCCGCTCTGTCCACCGACGCAGGCTTCAAGGTTGGTACTCCCGTTGTTGAGGGTGCAACCGTAACCGGCAAGGTACTGAAGAACGGTAAGGGTAAGAAGATCTACGTTCTGAAGTACAAGGCTAAGAAGAACGAGAAGAAGAAGATCGGTCATCGTCAGCCCTACACCAAGGTGCAGATCGTTAAGATCGAGGGTTAATCCCCCGATTCCCATAGGTACTCGAAAGGAGATTCCCTATGACCAAGATCGTGTTTTACCGCAGCGACGGCATTTTCTACGGCTTTGAAGAGCAGGGCCACACCGGCTACGGCGAGGAAGGGGATGATATCCTCTGCTCGGCGATCTCGGCCATGACCATGTTCCTCATCAATACCGTTGAGGTTGCCTTCTCATCCACCATTGATTATGAGATCAATGACGGAACCACCACCATCCGCGTCACCTGCAAGTCCGCCCTTCCCGAGTTCGAGGAGGATGATATGAAGCGGTACGCCGTGTCGGGTATCTTCCTCGGCTACTACCAGCAGCTCACCGATATGCTGGAGGAGTACGGAGACTACCTGGACGTGAAGGTCGTGAATCGCCACTACGGAGATTGAGTGTCGCTCGCTTCTCAAGCAATTCATTCGCCAACCCACCTATTTTACTGAAAATGGAGGTAATTTCTGATGTTGAAGCTCAGTTTGCAGTTTTTTGCTCATAAGAAGGGTGTCGGTTCTACTAAGAACGGCCGTGATTCCGAGTCCAAGAGACTGGGTGTGAAGAAGGCTGACGGCCAGGCAGTTCGTGCCGGCAATATCATCGTCCGTCAGAGAGGTACCGCGATCCGTCCCGGCAACAATGTCGGCATCGGTTCTGACGATACCCTGTTTGCTCTGATCGACGGTACCGTCAAGTTCGAGCACGCCACCAAGGGCAAGAAGCAGGTCAGCGTTTACGCTAACTGATTTCTTGTAAGACTAAGAGACACAATCGACACGCAGAGCGGACAACCCCCTGCGTGTCGGTGTTGATCTCAACCGCAGACCCGTGACCCCCCAAGGGTCGCTTTTCATATTCCTTCGGCTATGACCGGGAGGAGCTTTCATGACCCTTACCCAGAGAGAGGACGGTTGGTGCGAGTCCTTGTGAGGAAGAGAGCCGGTCGCCCGTGAGCCTGCGGAGATGAAGCGGAACTTTCCGTTAGTTTTCGCCGTGTGAGCCCGTTATCGCTCGTTGAGGAGCGCATTTTTCGATTGCATCGAAAAAGCGAAATCAGGTGGTACCGCGTCTTTTCGTCCTGATACGAAAGGGCGATTTTTTTATTTTTTCAGTATATCGAATATCTTTGAAAGGAGAATCGTCATGAATCCCAATACCGAGCTTCCCAAGACATATGCTCCCTCGGAATTTGAGGACAGAATTTACAAGAATTGGGTGGAGAAGGGCTACTTTACTCCCGATCCCGATTCCACCGCCCCCGCCTTCTCGGTGGTCATCCCCCCTCCCAACGTAACCGGTCAGCTCCACATGGGTCACGCCCTGGACGAGACTCTGCAGGACATCCTGGTTCGTACCAAGCGCATGCAGGGCTTCAACACCCTGTGGGTGCCCGGTACCGATCACGCAGGTATCGCTACCCAGATCAAGGTGGAGGAGAGACTCCGTGTAGACGAGGGGCTGACCCGCTACGATCTCGGCCGTGAGGAGTTCCTCAAGCGAGTCTGGGCCTGGAAGGATTCCTACGAGGCCCGTATCACGGGTCAGCTCAAGAAGCTGGGCGCATCCTGCGACTGGACCCGCCAGCGTTTTACCATGGACGAGGGCTGCTCCAAGGCCGTCCGTGAGGTGTTCGTCAACCTCTACGACAAGGGTCTCATCTACCGTGGCTACCGCATCATCAATTGGTGCCCCCGTTGTCTGACCGCCCTGTCCGACGCCGAGGTTGAGTACAAGGATCAGCCCGGTAACTTCTGGCACATCAAGTACCCCATCAAGGGGGAGGAGGGCTACGTTACCGTGGCCACCACCCGTCCCGAGACCATGTTCGGTGATACCGCCGTGGCCGTTAACCCCGAGGACGAGGCTATGAACCACCTCATCGGCAAGACCCTCATCCTGCCCTGCGTGGGCCGTGAGATTCCTGTGATCGCCGACGATTACGTGGAGATCGGCTTCGGTACGGGCTGTGTGAAGATCACCCCCGCCCACGACCCCAACGACTTCATGGTGGGTCAGCGTCACAACCTGGAGCAGATCAAGGTCATGAATGACGACGCCACCATGAACGCCTATGCAGGCAAGTACGAGGGCATGGATCGCTATACCTGCCGTAAGGCGCTGGTGGCGGATCTGGAGGCCGAGGGCTACCTTCTGAAGGTGGAGCCCCACGACCACAACGTAGGCGTTTGCTACCGTTGCGGCACCACCGTGGAGCCCATGACCTCGGATCAGTGGTTCGTGAAGATGAAGCCCCTGGCCGCTCCCGCCATCGAGGCCGTGGCGGACGAATCCATCCGCTTCGTCCCCGACCGCTTCTCCAAGAACTACTTTAACTGGATGAACAATATCCTGGACTGGTGCATTTCCCGTCAGCTGTGGTGGGGTCACCGTATTCCCGCCTTCTACTGCGACGAGTGCGGCGAGATGACCGTCTCCAAGACCGACATCGACACCTGCCCCAAGTGCGGCGGCAAGGTGCATCAGGACAGCGACGTGCTGGATACCTGGTTCTCCTCGGCTCTGTGGCCCTTCTCGGTCATGGGTTGGCCTGAGGTGACCGAGGATCTCAAGAAATACTACCCCACCTCCGTGCTGGTCACCGGCTACGATATCATCACCTTCTGGGTTTCCCGTATGATCTTCTCGGGTCTGGAGCATATGGGCGAGAAGCCCTTCTCTACCGTGTTCATCCACGGCCTTGTCCGTGATGCCCAGGGTCGCAAGATGTCCAAGTCTTTGGGCAACGGCATTGATCCTCTGGAGGTCATTGGCACCTACGGCGCAGATGCTCTCCGCTTCGCTCTGGCCACGGGTAACTCCCCCGGAAACGATATGCGCTTCTCCGACGAGAAGATGGAGGCCGCCCGTAACTTCGCCAACAAGCTGTGGAATGCATCCCGCTTCGTCCGCATGAATCTGACCATCGACGAGATCAACCTGCCCTCCGCCGAAAGGCTTGCGCCCGAGGACAAGTGGATCCTCAACGCCTTCAACGAGCTGGCTGCCCGTGTGAACACCAACATCGACAAGTTTGAGGTGGGCGTGGCTCTGGGCGCTATCTATGACTTTACTTGGGACGTATTCTGCGACTGGTACATCGAGCTGGCCAAGGCGCGCCTTATCGAGAAGGATACCGCCGAGAATCTGGTCTGCCAGAACGTCATTTCCTACGTGCTGAACGGTATTTTGAAGCTGTTGCATCCCTATATGCCCTTCATCACCGAGGAGATCTTCGCCTCCCTGCCCACTCTGGCGGGAGATCGGGAGAGCATCATGGTCTCCGCATACCCCACCTACAACGAATCCCTGACCTTCACCGCTGAGGCCGCCGAGATGGAGCGCATCATTGAGCTGATCCGCGCCATCCGTAACCGTCGCTCCGAGATGAACGTTGCTCCCTCCCGTAAGGCGGCTCTGTTCATTGAGACCAAGTATACGGACACCTTCCACGCCGGAACCGCTCCCTTCTTTGCCCGCCTGGCCTCAGCCGCCGACATGACCGTGGCCGAGAAGTTCGACGAGTCGGTCGTCTCTGCCGACACCGCCGTGCAGGTCATTACTCCCTCTGCCACCGCCTACCTGCCTATGTCCGATCTCATTGATTTTGAGAAGGAGAAGGCCCGTCTCGCCGCCGAGATCACCAAGATGGAGGGCGAGGTCAAGCGCCTGGAGGGCAAGCTGGGGAACGCCGGCTTCGTAGCCAAGGCTCCCGCCGCCGTTGTGGAGGCCGAGCGCGCCAAGCTGGCCGCCGCCACCGAGAAGCTGGAAGCCACCCGTGTGGCTCTGGCCAAGCTGGGGTAAGGGGGAGCGAGGGGCTCTGCCCCTGCCCCCCGGTCAAGAACCCTTTTTGGCAAACATCCTCGCTTTGCTCGGGGCAAATTTGCCTGCGGCAAAGTTTGCAAGGGTCTTGACAATCTCCCAAAAACTTTTAAAACATATCCTTGATAATTGAAAACGCGTCTTCGGAGGAATTTCGGGGGCGCGTTTTGCGCAAAAAAGAAAGGAACAGACAGTCATGATGATGAGAATGCTTTTCCCCGAGGGAAAAATGAAGGCCCTTACCTTCTCCTACGATGACGGCGTGGAGCAGGACATCCGCCTGATGGAGATCTTCAACAAGAACGGCCTGAAGGGTACGTTCAATATCAACGGTGAGTTCATGGAGCAGGCCGAGTTCACCTATCCCGAGGGCACCATCGGTCGCCGTATGGGCTACAAGCTGGCGAAGGAGACCTACGGCGGCGAGCTGGGTAAGAACCACGAGGTCGCCGTCCACAGCTATACCCATCCCTTCCTGACCCGTGTCCCCCGTCCCATCGCCAACTACGAGATCACCAAGGACAGGGAAGTACTGGAGTCGGTCTTCGGCCGTGTGATCCGGGGCTGCGCCTACCCCATGGGCCCCTTTGACGATATGACCGTGGAGGTTCTCCGCAACAACGGCATCGCCTACGCCCGTACCACCCAGTCCACCATCAATTTCTCCATCCCCACCGATTGGCTCCGTATGCCTCCCTCCATCTACCACAAGGATCCCCGCTTTATGGATCTGGTGGAGAATTTCGTAAACGGTCAGCCCGGTATCTGGGACACCGCTTGGTTCTTCTGCATCTGGGGTCACGCCTATGAATTTGACGCCGACAACAACTGGGAGCTGATGGAGACCGCCTGCGAGAAGCTGGGCGGCCGCGATGACATCTGGTACGCCACCAACATCGAAATTTACGATTACGTAGAGGCCTTCAACCGTCTGCATTTCTCGGTGAAGGGCAAGGTCGTCTACAATCCCTCGGCCATCCCCGTGTGGTTCGAGTACGCCGACGTGACCTGCTGTGTCCAGCCCGGCGAGACGAAAACCTTCCGCTGATGATACAAAAAAGCCCTCCGCTTAGAGTTGTTCTCATAAGGACGTTTCATACCTGTAGGGGCGACCACCGGTCGCCCGCGGGCGTTCAATGAACGCTCCTACAAACAAATTTCGGCAGAGAACTTGTTTTCTATGTCGATTTGTGATATAATGGGGTCATATCGTAGGGCGGGGGCTTGCTCCCGCCGTAATGAAATCTTGAATCGAAAGACGGCGGGAGTAAACCCCCGCCCTACAAAGGAGTATGGGCTTTGCCCGAAGCCTTTGTAATACAAAGGCGAAACTGGCGATAAAACGGATGGATAAATAAGAGGGCACCTCTAAAAACCCCTCGCACAGCGAATCGACGGAATCTTTTCCGTCATTCGTCACAAAAATCCTTCGTATAGGATCAACTATACGTGCGGCTTTTTGTTTAGACTGACGAAAAATCTTCTCGTCGCTCGCCGC
>JAFXJW010000091.1 GCA_017532045.1 Clostridia bacterium
ATATCGAACCGCGTCAGCGGTATATCGAACACCCGAAGGGTGTATATCGACGAAAAAAGATGTCGATATGTCCCTACGGGACTCGATATGTGCCTTGCGGCACTCGATATATTCCTGCGGAATTCGATATGCGCCCTGCGGGCGCGAGGTCGGGCGTAGCCCGACAAACCCAAATTTATCTTTCCCCTCCCCCATTTTTGTGCAAAACATCCAGTTTCTTCCCTACAATCTTATAATAATCCCCATTTTCCCATTTGACATTTATTCTTTTTTATGCTATAATGTAATTTGGATTATTATGGAGGCGTATGCCGTCTAAAAACCAAAGGAAAGGAGCGATTCAGCCATGGTCAAGATCACATCCGTTGCCCCCAAGAGCCGCGCCGACAGACACGGGATCACCGCCGGGGACGTCCTGGTATCCATCAACGGCCGTGAGGTCACCGACGTGCTGGACTACCGCTTCTTCCTCACCGCCACCGAGGTCAGGCTCTCCCTTACGAGGGACGGCGAGCCCTTTGAGGTCACAATCCGCAAGCGGGAGTACGATGACATCGGTCTGGACTTCGAGACCCCGCTGATGGACAAGAAGCACTCCTGCGAGAACAAGTGCATCTTCTGCTTCATCGACCAGCTCCCCGGGGGAATGCGGGAGACACTGTACTTCAAGGACGACGACAGCCGCCTGTCCTTCCTCCACGGCAACTTCATCACCATGACCAATCTCCGTGATCAGGATATCGACCGCATCATTGAGATGCACATCTCCCCCGTCAACGTGTCGGTGCATACCACCAACCCCGAGCTGCGAGTGAAAATGATGCACAACAAGCGGGCGGGACTTACGCTGGATTACCTCCCCCGTCTGGCAAAGGCGGGTATCACCCTCTGCGGTCAATTAGTCCTCTGTCGAGGCATCAACGACGGTGAGGAGCTGGATCGCTCCATGCGGGATCTCTACGCCCTGGGCGATGCCTTGGAGAGCGTGTCCATCGTGCCTGCGGGACTGACCCGCCATCGGGACAAGCTCTTCCCCCTGACCGCCTACACCCCCAAGGAGGCCGCCGCCGTCATCCGTCAGGTGGAAGCCTTTGCGGAAAGGTGCCTCGACCAGTGCGGCTCCCGCAAGTTTTTCTGCGCTGACGAGCTGTACCTGAAGGCAGGGCTTCCCCTCCCCACCGAGGACTACTACGAGGGATACGCCCAGATCGAGAACGGCGTGGGCATGATCACTTCCCTGCTCACCGAGTTTGAGGAGGAGATGAATTTCCTCGACGAATATCTCCCCGACTACAAAGCCCCCCGCACCGTATCAGTCTGCACGGGTGTGGCCGCCTACCCCACCGTCAAGGCCATGGCCGCACGGCTGGAGGCACAGGTGGAGGGTCTGACCATCCACGTCTACGAGATCATCAATCACTTCTTCGGCGAGTCCGTCACCGTGGCAGGTCTGCTCACGGGGCAGGATATGCTGGCGCAGCTTACGGGCAAGGAGCTAGGTGATCAGCTCATCATTCCCGAAAACACCCTCCGCGCTGACGAGGCCATGTTCCTCGACGATATGACCCCTGACGAGCTTTCCGAAAAGCTGGGCGTATCCATCCGCACGGGCAAGAATAACGGAGCTGAGTTCATCAGAGAAATGCTGGGGATCAAGTGATCCCGGCGGCACTTCCCTCTCACCCGCCTGCGGCGGGAGCTCTCCCATGGGAAGAGCCTGTGAAAAAAGCAAGCCTCTCCTTTGGGGAGAGGTGGCACACCCATAGGCGTGACAGAGAGGGCGTTCCTTTCCCTCTCACCAAACCACACCCCCTTGACGAAAGGAGACCATACCCATGTCCAAGCCTATCATTGCCGTCGTTGGACGTCCCAACGTGGGAAAATCAACCCTTTTCAACAAGCTCATCGGTGAGCGCCGCTCCATCGTGGAGGACACCCCCGGTGTCACCCGTGACCGCATCTACGGCGAGACCGAATGGAATGGCCGCCAGCTCGTCCTCATCGACACCGGCGGTATCGAGCCCAAGACCGACGACATCATCCTGTCCCAGATGAAGATACAGGCGCAGGTGGCCATTGACGACGCCGACGTCATCATCTTCATGTGCGACGTCCGCACGGGTCTGACCGCCGCCGACCGTGATATTGCGGTCATGCTCCAGAAAAGCGGCAAGCCCATCATTCCCTGCATCAACAAGTGCGACCGTGTGGGAGATCTGCCCTACGAATACTACGAGTTCTACGAGCTGGGATTCGACTGCGATCCCGTGGCCGTTTCCTCCATCCACGGCTCGGGCACGGGCGACCTTTTGGACGCCTGCTGCGAGGCTCTTTCCGACTGGGAGGAGGGCGAGGAGGAGGAAAGCGGCATCAAGATCGCCGTCATCGGCAAGCCCAACGCGGGCAAGTCCTCCATCGTCAACCGCTTTTTGGGCGAGAACCGCATGATCGTTTCCGACATTGCGGGTACCACCCGTGACGCCGTGGACACCCGTGTGATCAATGAGCGCGGCACCTTCACCTTCATCGACACCGCCGGTATCCGCCGTCAGTCCAAGATCGGAGATCAGATCGAGAAGTACAGCGTCCTCCGCGCCCACATGGCGGTAGAAAGAGCCGACGTATGCCTCCTCATGATCGACGCCTCGGTGGGCATCACCGAGCAGGACGAAAAGATCGCAGGCATCGCCCACGAGGCGGGCAAGGCCACCATCATCGTGGTGAACAAGTGGGATGCCATCGAGAAGGATAACTCCACCGTCAAGGCCTTCACCGACCGCATCCGTGAGGCTCTGGCCTACATGCCTTACGCCCCCATCACCTTCGTCTCCGCCAAGACGGGCCAGCGCATTGACGGTCTCTACGACCTGATCCTGTCGGTCTACGAGCAGTCCCATCTCCGTGTCACCACGGGCGCTCTCAACGACGTACTGGGTGAAGCCATGATGCGAGTCCAGCCTCCCACAGACAAGGGTCGCCGTCTCAAGATCTTCTATATGACCCAGACCCAGGTCGCTCCCCCCACCTTCGTCCTGTTCTGCAACATGGCCGAGCTGTTCCATTTCTCCTACCAGCGGTACATCGAAAACTGTCTGCGGGAGACCTACGGCTTTAAGGGTACGCCCATCAAGATGATCATAAAGCAGAAGGGCGACGCACCCGAGATCAACGTCCGTGGGAAAAAGGAAAACAAGGACAAGGACACCGACGACGGCTGGGGCGAGTAACTTACCCCTACTCCGATAGGGTTTTCAAGGGCTTCCTCAACCCATCCCACGCGGACAAATACGCCCCCTATACGCAACATCCACCCGCGTTTACCTTCCCCTTGGGGAAGGGGGACCGCGATAGCGGTGGATGAGGGTCACATGGAAGAATCCCCTCTATTCCGTCAGTCCTCATACCCAAGCCTACACCGACAAAGAATATGCCACTCTATCACAACCCCAAAAACGTACCCCTCGCCCAGAATCTTCGCAAGAATATGACACCCGAAGAAAAAATGCTTTGGTACCAATTCTTAAAGCGCCTCCCACTCACAGTCAACCGTCAAAAGGGTATCGGAAACTATATTGTGGATTTTTACATCCACAGTCACAATTTGGTCATCGAGATCGACGGTCACCAACACGAATTACCTGAAAATCGTGTAGCGGATGATGAAAGAGATCAAGCCCTATGGGCAAAAGGGATCACAGTGCTGCGCTATTCCAATCAGGATATCAACATCAAATTTTCCGTCGTATGTGAAGATATCCTGAGACACTTAGATTTAAAAGCAACAGATTTGAAGTAACCGCATATCTGGCAGAGAGAAGCTACCCAAGGGTGACCCTCATCCACCGCTATCGCGGTCCCCCTTCCCCCGAGGGGAAGGTAAACAAATGAAATTTCTGTCTGCTGACACCCGACAGCAAGCAACATCTCCGAGATTTCATCCTTCCAAACGAAAGGAGAACCCATACCATGCAATTTTTCGACCACGTAAAGGTCTACCTGAAGGCGGGTAACGGCGGTAACGGCGCCATCGCCTTCCACAGAGAAAAATACATCTCCCACTGCGGCCCCAGCGGCGGCGACGGAGGCAACGGCGGTAATGTCGTGTTCCGTGTGGACAAGGGTACCAACACCCTTCTGGCCTACCGCTACAAGCATCACTTTACCGCCCAAAACGGCGGAAACGGCATGCCCGAGAAGTTCCACGGCGCCAACGCCGAGGATCTGATCCTTCCGGTCCCGGAAGGGACTGTCATCAAGGACGCCGCCACGGGCAAGGTCATCCACGATATGTCCGAAAACAACGGCGCCGACTTCATCTGCTGCCGAGGCGGTCGGGGCGGTTGGGGCAACCGTCATTTCGCCACCGCCACCCGCCAGGCCCCCCAGTTCGCCAAGAACGGCACCCGAGGGGAAGAGCGAGAGGTTCTCATGGAGCTGAAAATGATCGCAGACGTGGGCCTCATCGGCTACCCCAGCGTGGGTAAGTCCTCCCTGCTGGCCCGCATCAGCGCGGCGCGGCCCAAGATCGCCGATTACCACTTCACCACCCTCTCCCCCAATCTGGGCGTGGTCCAGGTGGCGGGTGGGGACGGCTTCGTGGCCGCCGACATCCCCGGACTCATTGACGGCGCCGCCGAGGGCGCAGGTCTGGGTCACGATTTCCTCCGCCACATCGACCGCTGCCGTCTCCTCCTCCACGTGGTGGACATCTCCTGCTTTGAGGGCAGAGACCCCGTCGAGGACGTAAAAAGCATCAATTCCGAGCTGGAAAAGTACAGCCCCGAGCTGGCGACCCGCCCCCAGATCATCATCGCCAACAAGTGCGATGCCCTGGACGAGGACGTGGTGGACATCAAGGCCTTTGAGGACTTCGTGGATGAGAACGAGTGGGAGATGATCTACGTCTCCGCCGCCACGGGCGAGGGCATTCAGGACATGATCTTCCGTGTTTCCGAGCGGCTGAAGCTCCTCCCCCCCATCACGGTCTACGAGAGCGAGGTAGCCGAGGGCGAGGCGTTCCTGTCCGACATTCCCGGAGCCGGCATCAAGGACACCGTCATCCGCCAGGAGAACCGCACCTTCTTCGTGGAGGGCGACTGGATCTACAACCTCATGGGCCGTATCAACTTCGACGATTACGAATCCCTCAACTACTTCCAGAGAGTGCTGCAAAACAGCGGCGTCTTTGAAATGCTGGAGGAGAAGGGCTGTAAGGACGGCGACACGGTTTCCATTTACGAATTTGAATTCGATTACGTGAAGTAATCCGACCCACACTTTGAGTACACAAGGAGGCACCCCATGAACGTTTGGCACGACATCGACCCCACTGAGATCACCCCCACAGACTTCACCGCAGTCATTGAGATCCCCAAGGGCTCATCCTGCAAGTACGAGCTGGACAAGAAGAACGGCATGCGCCGTCTTGACCGTGTGCTGTACACCGCCACCCACTATCCCGCCAACTACGGCTTCATCCCCCGCACCTACGCCGACGACGGAGACCCTCTGGACGTACTGGTGCTTTGCGCCGAGCCCATCTACCCCATGACCCTGGTGCAGGTCTACCCCATCGGTTGTATGCGGATGTACGATAGCGGCAAGCTGGACGACAAGATCATCGCCGTTCCCTTCTCGGATCCCTCCTACCACGGTATCAAGTCCATCCACGAGCTGCCCTCCCACATCTTCGACGAAATCATGCACTTCTTCACAGTCTACAAGCAGCTGGAGAACAAGCAGACCGCCGTCAAGGAGCTGTTCGACCGTAAGGAGGCCGAGGAGATCATTCGGATGTGCATTAATCAGTACACCGAGCTGTTCGTGAACAAGGCAGAGGACTGAAACACTCTCCCAAGGTCGCCCGCAGGAAGAAATTCCCATTTTCCCTTGACAAAACCATACCCTTGTGGTACAATACTATTTGATTTTTAGTTCCATCGATTACTGTAAGTGAGGTATATACACATGGATAATTCTGCAAAGACAATGGACAAGATCGTTGCTCTCTGTAAGAACAGAGGCTTCATCTTCCCCGGCTCTGAGATCTACGGCGGTCTCGCTAACTCCTGGGACTACGGCCCTCTGGGCGTTGAGTTCAAGAACAACGTCAAGAAGGCTTGGTGGAAGAAGTTCGTGCAGGAGTGCCGCTACAACGTAGGTCTGGACTCCGCCATCATCATGAACCCCCAGACCTGGGTCGCATCGGGTCACCTGGGCGGCTTCTCCGATCCTCTCATGGACTGCAAGGTGTGCCGCACCCGCCACCGCGCCGACAAGCTCATTGAGGACTACGCCTTCCAGAATGGTTTG
>JAFXJW010000092.1 GCA_017532045.1 Clostridia bacterium
ATATCGAACCGCGTCAGCGGTATATCGAACACCCGAAGGGTGTATATCGACGAAAAAAGATGTCGATATGTCCCTACGGGACTCGATATGTGCCTTGCGGCACTCGATATATTCCTGCGGAATTCGATATGCGCCCTGCGGCGCGAGGTCGGGCGAAGCCCTACAAACCCAAATTTGCTTTTCAGCTACAGGAACACGAATATGAAAAATCTTTTTTCCATCAAACAGATCGACGGGGGCCACACCGAGCTTGATGCCACGCCCTACCTCGCCGCTACTGCATCCCCGGAGGTCAAGGCCAAAATGCAAAGCGCATTCTCCATAGCCGAGGCGGCCGCCACCCCCAAGGAGCTTACCGAGGAGGAAAAGCAGCTCCGCGCCAAGGGAAACCGCTACTGGGCAGTATGCCTGGCCTGTCTCGCCGCCACTCTGGTCATGTTCTTTTTAGGCGGAGATCTGGGCATTTATACCGCCGTCCCCTCCTTATACGTAGTCAATCTGGCCCTTTTGGCCGCATCCATTTTCTTCAATATCAAGGCCAAACGAATCAACCGCAGTCAAACCATGCGCTTCAACGAGAACTTGAAAATTGACTTTTCCGAGTCCACCGCCCGCCTGACCGAAGCGGCGGCCGAGGCCGCCCGTGAGCTGGGTGTTCCCGAGGACGCTCTGACCACCGACGTACTTCCCTACCACTACAAGGAGAAAAACGGCAAGGCCGTTTCCACCAACAAGAAGGGTGCGTTCAGCAATCTGGCCGTCACCGTGTTCATCAAGGACGAAAAGCTCTGCTTCGCCACGGCTCAGGAGCTGTTGTCTATTCCCCTGTCCGACATCAAGGGCTACCGTGAGTACAACGAGGACTTCGAGCTGGATATGTGGCTCAAGCCCGAGGAGCCGAGCTCCGGCAAGTACAAGGCCTTCGACATCCGCAAGAGCGGATTCTTCTCCCACAAGGGGCACGGCTACTTTGGACTGCTCATCGGAGAGGACGCCTACGAGGTACTGATCCCTTGCTACGATTTTGAGGCGGTCAAGGCGCTGCTGGAGGGAAACGGCGTAGTCTGAAACTGCTTCATCTTTTCGCACCCTTCGTGATTTTCAGCATTCAAAAGGTATCTACATATAAGGAAGGATTGTTTCCCTGCCAAAAATCGAAAGGAAACCGTTATGAAAACCAAGCATATCTTCTCCATCTCTTTGGCCAAGGACAAAACGAACCAGTATTTTGACGACACTCCCTTCACCACGAAGAGAATCTCCCCCTTCACCCGCAAGGCCCAGGAACAAGGCACCAAGGAATTCACCAAGGCCGTCATGAAGTCCATGAATCTCCCCCAACTTCTCATCGGCTACATCCTCATCGGTCTGGGTATCATCGTCCTCGGAGGCTTCCTCGAGGCCCTCCCCGACACCGACTTCATGACCGCGCTGAACAACGGAAAGTGGTTACTTGTGGGCGGCGCCGCATCGGTTGCGTTGGGTGGAGGACTTCTCCTGTACCACAAACACCACTTCCAAAAGCAAGAGGAGAGCGAGGATATACCCGACGGTCTGGACGAGCCCCTGAACTCCCTGGATGCCGTCTCCCGTCGCATCAACATGGAGCTGAACCTCCCCGAGGACGATCAGCTCATTGGCGTTGAGATCCTCCCCTACCGCTACAAGCCCACCTCCGACGGGGATACCAGGGAGGTTTTGGACAATGGTTGCTTTGAGAACACCGAGGTGTTTTTCTGGCGGGAGGATGACTACCTCTGTGTGACCGACTACGACAGCGTCATGAAACTCCCCGTCACCGCTGTGGAGGGCTACTACACCGCCGACGTTAAGTACAAGATCTCCTACTGGATCAAGGATGAGGAATACAACGCGGGCGAGTACGCGCAGTACAACATAAAAGAAGACAGCGAAACCAACTATAAGCTCCGTACCTACTATCGCGTCATGCTTCGCGAGGGGGAGACCCGCTACGAGATCCGCGTGCCCTGCTATGATTTCCCCAAATTTCAGAAAATCGTGGGTGCGGCTTGCTTGGACGATAAGACCACCAGCTGACCTCCGTTAACGATTCATTCGTAATCCTTCACAAAAAAGCAAAGCGTTCACAGGTTCGACATACAAATCCTGTCCGTACATGCTACAATATCTACAAAACCAAAAGCACATTTTTCAGAAAGGAACCCGCCATGAAATTCAAAGCCAATAACCCCGCCACCGTCCCCACGACACCCCGCCAGGTGACCCAGATGAAGTATAACCGCAGCCGCGCCAACCTCCTGCTGGTCCTGCTCTTCACCGTCATCAATCTGTTCTCCGTCACCTTTGGTGATACGTACTTCCTGTTCTCCGCCACCCTTCCTATGCTCTTTCCCGCCACCATGACTGAGATTGCCGCCGATACCGAGATGATGGCCGGATTAGGTCTCTTGCCCGAGGACGCCACCGTTCTCATCATCGTCGGTCTGGTCATCGGCGTTATCATGACCGTGCCCTACCTCCTGTGCTGGATCTTCTCCAAGAAGCGCCCCGGCTGGATGGTCGCCGCCCTGGTTTTCTTCTCCATCGACTGCCTGCTTCTGGTCACGATGTACGATCTGACCACCGTGATCATTGACCTGCTCATCCACGGATGGGTCATGTTCTACCTCATCACCGGTGTCAAGCATGGCTTCAAGCTCAAGAAAATGCCCGAGGATGAGCCCCTACCAACATTCGGAGAGCTCGTCCCCGAGTACGACGTCACCGCCAAGACCGAGACTCCTGCCGAGATCAATGCTCCCGAGGAGACCGAAGCTCCCGCCGAGGACATCGCCACCGAGGAGGATTCCGTAACGGCCCGCAGCTTCGACGAGATCATGGCCGAGAATCAAAGGACCGATCTGTAAGGATTTTCGGCAAACATTTGTGCAAATCGCACAAACAAAAACCCACACATGGGGATTTGTTCTACGAAGGAATTGCAAAATTCCTCTTGACAAATCCCCTTTCGCATGGTATAATTGACGAGTGGTTACAGGTGTCTACATCTGTACGAGTCCAACCATCCAAAGACAGCAGGTTCCCGTAAAACGCAGCCGCAAGGTCAGCTTCCCTGCCGAGGAGATCATATAAATGCAAGCCGTAGGTCAACTGCGGTCTCTGCCTGTGTGAGTCTTTCTCGGTGAAGCGCGCGCTTCGGGAGAAAGATTTCTTTTTTGTCCGCTTAACGTAAAACGGACGCACAAATTCACAGGGAGGTGAAAATCAAATGCCGAGTAATGCTATTCTGGAGCAAAAGCAGCAGGCTGTTGCCGAGCTGACCGAGCTCATTAAGGCTTCCGCCGGCGGTGTGATCGTGAACTATCAGGGTATCACCGTCGACAAGGATACCGCCATGCGTAAGGCTCTGCGCGAGGCCGGTGTTAAGTACATGGTCGTGAAGAATTCTCTGACCGGCCGTGCTTGCGAGAACTGCGGTTACGGTGCCCTCAAGGAGAACCTTGTTGGTATGACCGCTATCGCCATCAGCGAGAAGGATCCCATCGCTCCCGCCAAGATCCTGAAGGAGTACGACGAGAAGATCGAGTCCTTCAAGATTCTGGCCGGTTACTGCGACGGTGAGGTTCTTGACGCCGCAGGTATCAAGGAGCTGGCTGACATTCCTTCCAGGGAAGTCCTCATCGCCAAGTTCCTGGGCAGCATCCAGTCCCCCGTTTACAAGTTCGCCTACGCCGTCAAGGCCGTGGCCGAGAAGCTGGAGGAGGGTGCAGCACCCGCCGAGACCGAGG
>JAFXJW010000093.1 GCA_017532045.1 Clostridia bacterium
ACCGAGTGGGACGTCCGGGATGTCATTGCCGCTGAGCTGACCCTGCAAGATTTTTCCCCCGTGTACGTCACCCGCATTGAGGCGGTAGACGAACAAGCAGGGAAGTATCGCTTCCACCTCGGCGCCTCCCTCCAGGGGGAATACGTCAATTACTTCTACGAGAAAAACGGCTCCCTGGGATACATGAAGGCCTATATGGACGTGACCCTGCGGGAAGGCGAGCTGATGGACATTGCGCTGTACGTATACGCCGAGGGCCATACCGAGACCGCCAAGTCCCACAAATACGAGCTGAAGGTGACCTGTACCTTCTCGGAGAAGAACACCTCCTCCGCCCCCGTCTGATGCTCTCATGCCCGAGACCCACATGGGCGATCGCATAATTGCGAGAAATTGGGGTTTAGCGGTGAGCGGGGGAACGGCCTCCGGCGGCTTAGAACCTTTTTGAAAAAAGGTTCTAAGAACTCCAAAAACTTTAAAAAAGCATTGATAAATAAGATTATTATTTAAAAGTTTTGGGGATTCTTAAGGGACTTTTTCAAAAGTCCCTTAAGCGGGTCCAGGGCAGAGCCCTGGCCGACAAACCCAAATTTGAAGCGATCTCCCTTTCCTGCTCAAAGAGCATCCCGAGCCTCGGCAGAAAACCGGGTGAGATGCTCTGTTTATTAGAGTCGCCAAACCCCGAAAAGGTTCGGTCTTTTTGAAAAATTATGTCCTCTCCAAAATATTCACAAAGGAATTCTTCCCATACACCGTATACCCGAAGATCTCGGAATCGTTGTCTAGAGTCATGAGCTCTCCCTCTCGGTACCCGTACATACACAGCATACGGGGCGCGGGATCCACGATCAGGATGCGCTTGCCCTCTCCCTCGGGGAAGTCGAAGGAGTGGTTGGTGTGGAAGGAGGCCACGGGCATGGAGACGATCTGGGAGGAGGCCACCGACAGCCCGCCCCAGTTCTGCTGGGCGATGGTGCGGAATTGGAGGGAGTAGACGAAGCGGTAAGTGTTGTTGGGGCAGAGGATCACCAGACCGCGTCGGTAGCGGCAGTTGGCGAAGGCTACCTTGTAGGTCACTTCCTTCCGCTTGCTGCGGCCCCCACGGCTGTCGGGGTGGGGCATATCCGTGATGGTGAGGCCAAAGAAGATGCGCTCGGACAGCACCGACAGGTAGGGGGAGCCGTGGATCTCATAGGACAGCTCTCCCCGCTCCCTCATGCGCTCCAGCTTCTTCATGAACTTGCGGCGGTCGATCATGCGGCGGACCGAGCGAATGACGAAGAGCCAGAGGAAGAGGATCCCGCCGATGATGAGGATGGGCTTCCAGAGCAGACGGATGATGCCCAGGATGAGGGAGCCCAGCGTAGGGACCAGGGTGGAGAAGCCCAAAAAGATCAGGGCGTAGATGGAGACGAAGAAGATCACCGCGTAGAGAATGCGGCGGCCCCAGCGGGTCTTCTCGTTGCCCGTGCGGAGATCCTTCTGCACGATCCAGATCGCCGAGCGGCGATGGAGCCGCAGGATGGAAAGACCGACCGCCAGCACAAGGGCGGCGGCGGTGGCCACGGCGGTGCATTCCCCGTGGCGCATACCCGTGAACTTCAGAGCGGGGATCAGAGAGGCCGAGATGACAGGGGTGGCGCCGAGGATGGTCACGGCGAAGCCCACGGCGTAGGGGATCTCCTTGAGCAGGAAGGGGGCTTCGGACTTATCCTTGTAGGTCTCGCAGAACTGATTGAAGCTGCGGTCGTCCACGTTGTCGTAGTAGCGCCACAGGAAGAAGAACAGCAGGATCAGGGTGACGGGGTGGATCAGGGCGAGGAAGG
>JAFXJW010000094.1 GCA_017532045.1 Clostridia bacterium
ATATCGAACACCCGAAGGGTGTATATCGACGAAAAAAGATGTCGATATGTCCCTACGGGACTCGATATGTGCCTTGCGGCACTCGATATATTCCTGCGGAATTCGATATGCGCCCTGTGGGCGCGAGGTCGGGCGCAGCCCTACAAACCCAAATTTGAAATCAACCTATATTTTGGAGAAACATATGATCGTATTATCAACAACTGACCTGACGCTGCGATTCGGTACGACCTCGGTACTGGAGAAGGTATCCTTCTCGGTGGACGAGCGGGACAAGCTGGGCATCATCGGTGTCAACGGAAGCGGAAAATCCTCCCTGTTCAAGCTCCTCACAGGGGAGTACGAGCCCACCGAGGGCGAGGTGTTTCTGTCCAAGGGCAAGACCATGGGGATTCTGACCCAGGAGGGCGCCTTTGACGAGGAGGGGGAGGACGGAAGCGGGGATGAGTCGGCGCTGGAGCATATGGTACACGCCTTTCCCGCCCTTCTTAGGATGGAAGCCGAGCTGGAGGAGCTGCAGGGGCAGTTGGATATGGGCGCAGAAGCCCTTGGGGACGGGGAATATGACCGTGTGACCCGTGTCTATTCCGCCCTCCATGAGAAATTCATCCGTGACGGCGGTCTGGAATTCCGAGGACGGTGCGTGGGTATTCTGCGGAGTCTGGGCTTTGACGAGGCTCTGTCTGCCATGCCCGTCAAATTCCTCAGCGGAGGGCAGAAGACCCGCCTGGCCCTGGGCATCCAGCTCTCCCGCAAGCCCGACGTCCTGCTTTTGGACGAGCCTACCAATCATCTGGACATTGATACCCTGGGCTGGCTGGAGCGGTTTCTGTCGGACTATGACGGGTGCGTCATGGTCATCTCCCATGACCGTTACTTCCTTGACCGTGTCACCAACAAGACCCTCTGCATCCAGAACCATTGCGCCAAGCTCTACAACGGCGGGTACACCAAGAGCATGGAGCAGCGGCGTATTGATCGGGAGATTCAGGAAAAGCACTACAAGGATCAGCAAAAGGAGATCGCCCGCCAGGAGGCCTATATCGCCCAACAGCGGGCATGGAATCGGGAGCGGAACATCATCGCCGCCGAGTCCCGCCAGAAGATGCTGGACAAGATGGTGCGGGTGGAGCGTCCCGACAATGCCCCCAAGCCCATCAAGCTGAAATTCACCGCCTCCCGCCCCAGCGGAAACGACGTGCTGGATCTGCGGGACGTGTCCATGGGCTTTGACGGCCGGATGCTCTTTGAGCATTTGAGCTTTCTCGTCAAGAAGGACGATCGCCTGTTGGTGCTGGGGCAGAACGGATGCGGAAAATCCACCCTCATCAAGCTCATCATCGGGAGATTGGAGCCTGTTTCGGGCATTATCGAGGCGGGCTACAACGTGGAAATCGGCTACTACGATCAGGAGAATCAGAACCTTGACCCCGCCAATACGGTGCTGGACGAGCTGTGGAACACCTACCCCCGCATGACGGAAACCGAGATCCGTAACACTCTGGGCCAGTTCCGCTTCGTGGGAGAGGACGTGTACAAGGAGGTCAGCGTGCTGTCGGGCGGCGAGCGGGCGAGACTGACCCTGGCCAAGCTCATCCTGTCCAGGATGAACCTGCTCGTGCTGGACGAGCCCACCAATCACCTGGATATCGATTCCCGCGAGGCCTTGGAGACGGCTCTGGAGGGCTTTGACGGCACCATCCTTGCCGTGTCCCATGACCGTTACTTTATCGAGAAGCTGGCCAGCCGCATCGTGGAGATCACCCCCGGGCAGGGGGCGACCCTTGTGAATGGGCATACGGGAGGGGACTTCACCGATTACCGTGTGGAGCATAGGGGGCAGGCCTATACCGAGTACCGAGCCTTCATGGAGACCCGTCGAGGCAGAAGCGCGGCGAGACCCACCGCCATGGGCAGGGGGCAGGATAGCGCTCGGAGTGAAGCTGCAACCGCCTCCAAGGAGGCCTACCGGCAGGCCAAGGCCAACGCCGCCGAGGCGAGAAAAAAGAAAAACCGCATCGAAAGGCTCCAAAAGGAGGCCGAGCGGTTGGAGGCGGAGATTGACGCCATTGACGGTGAGCTGAACGGCCCTGCCGCCAGCGACTATATCCGTGCCGCCGAGCTGGACACCCGCAAGACTCAGTGCGAGGAAGCCCTCATGGCGGTGTACGAGGAGCTGGAGGAGCTGGGAGAGTAAGCCCCCTCGGGCGTGACTCATCCCCTCGCAAGCCCTATATATAATATATGGAAGAAAAAGGACAGCCGACGAAAGTGGAATGTTCTTATTGGAGAAATCATCAAGCGGCGCATTTTCTTAAAAGAAATCATCCGTGGGGCGGGGGCTTGCTCCCGCCGCAAATGCCAAACCCCGACAGAATTTTTGGGTCTGTCGGGGTTTGCTGTTTGATAAATCGGAACTGGTTAGTTCTTCTTGTTGGGGAGGAAAGTCATTACTACCCCTGCAATAGCAATAATTTTAAAGATCATAGACCATCCAAAATCCAAATCAAAAAAAGCATGATCGCCGTATCCGATCATCATAAAAATAGCAAACAATAGCAATGCTATTCCCTGTAGCTGCTTTTTCATACTTGTTTATTCCTCCTTTGTCGCTCTGTTTTATCGCCGTCTTCGCCTTTGCGTTACAGAGGCATAGGGCAAGGCTTATTTCCCCATTTTTTACTTATAATTCATATAATTCGTCGTAGTACCAGCGGATCGGATTTTCGTATATATATTTTACGTGTTCTTCATAGTCATCGCGGTTACGAATGATATGGTCATTGAAACGAGCCTGCCAAATGTTTTCGCCATACTCCTTGTTGCAAAAACGCTTGAATGTCGATACAAATTGAGAACATACGCTATTCGATCTCTCCACGTTTGTAGGGACAGGCGTCCTCGACTGTCCTATTCGATCTCTTCACGTTTGTAGGGACAGGCGTCCTCGACTGTCCGTCAGCGGATCAACCCTCCAGCAGCTCTTCCTTTCCGATGAAGGGAACCATAGTGAAATCCTCAGGATTGTGGCGGACGAGGTAGTCCAGATAGGAGCAGAAATGCTCGGCGAAGAGGCGGTAGCCCAGAGCATTCATGTGGCTCTCCATGTAGAATCTGCGGGTGAACTCCTCGTCCTGGACAGGGCCGTAGGCACGGAAATCCAGCACGTAGGTGTTGTCGAAGTAGGCAGCCAGTTCGTGAAGACGGGCGGCGTGGGCATCGACCAAGGCGGTCTTTGCGGGGGTGGTCTCAAACAGGAAGGGCTGGCGGGGTATGGTGATGAGGAAGAACTTGGCGTTTGGCTGAATGGCCTTGTACTGTTGGATGATGCGGGCGTAGTACCCCGTGAAGGTCTTCTTGTTGTTGGCGGGATTTTCGGGGTCAATGTCGGACATCTCCCCCAGATTGGGGCGGGAGTAGATCATCTCGTTGACCCCCAGAGCGATGACGTAGGCTTGGGCCTTGCGGTCGGGATTCCACAGGTCCATCATGGTGGCGAAGGACTCGCAGTACTCGGCGGCGGTCATGCCCCCACGGGAGAAATTGTAGGCGGTAAAGCCTGCCATGCGGGCGGCGTACTGACCCCAGGAATATTCGTACATATCGCAGTAGCGGCGCAGGTCCTTTTGGGGATTGTAAGTCTCAAATTCCCCCGAGGACAGGCTATCCCCCACGAAGGCGACGGTGCGGAAGATGGAGGCAAAGCCGCCGTCGGGGGCGTAGTTGTCCAGAGGCTTTTCCTCGGCGGGGGCGGTGTAGCGGAGGTGGAAATTCATGGCGGAGATCCTTTCTGCTTGTGTATTGTGGAGGAAGGTCAGGGCATATCCATCAGCAGGGCCCGACAGGGAGCGCCCTCGCAACCGCCCAGCTTCAGGGGGGCGGCGGTGAGAAAGTAGACTCCCTCGGGGACGTGGGACAAAGCGACCCCCTCTAACAGGAGGATCTCTGCCCCCAGCAGGATGAGATGCACCGCCATGGGGGCGTCCTCGGGGCCCACCGACTGGCTCTCGCCTCCGATCAGCTTGATCCTTGCTTTGGCAAAGACGTGGGCGGCGGCCTCGGTGACGGTGGCGCTCCCTCGGATGAGGATACGGTCAGCCGCATCCTTTTCGGCGGCCTTTCGCAGAATGGCCTCGGCGTCTGTGGCGGTCACGTTCCCCTCGTGGTGGGTGACGTAGCACACCCCCAGATAGGCCGTGGGGTCAACCTCGTCGATGGTCTTGCCCCCTTTGATGAAGTGGGCGGGGGCGTCCAGATGGGTGCCGTTGTGGGCGCACAGGGAGAGGGCGGTCAGGTTGATGATGTCCCCCTGCTCCAGACTGGCCAGTGGGGTGCGGACGGGGGAGGGATCGCCTGGGTACACGGCGCAGGAGAACAGCTCCTGGGTAATATCGTAGATCATAGGATGCTCCTTTGGTTCAAGGCGCTTCGTATATGCGGGGGATGCGGGCGGTGACGAGGCAGAGAAGCTCGTAGGGGATGGTGTGAGCCCGCAGGGCAAGGGATTCCAGCTGCTTTGTGGTGTTCCCGAACAGGGTCACGGGAGTGCCTACCTCCACGGGAAGTCCCGTCACGTCCACCATGCATTGATCCATACAGATACGGCCCACGGTGGGGGCGGTGACGTCCCCTTCCTTGGTATGCAGGGTCACCTCGGCGCCCGCAAAGGAGCGGAGCCAGCCGTCGGCATAGCCCACGGGCAGGGTGGCCAGAGTGCGGGGGGTGTCGGCTCGATACGTGCCGCCGTAGCCCACCGTCTCTCCCGGAAGGAGGGTGTGGATATGGGTCACGATGCTCTCCAGCCGCATGACGGGCTTCAGGGGAGCATCCTGCCCGTCGGGACGGCTGACGCCGTAGCCGTAGAGGCTGATACCCAGCCGCACGGCGTCCAGGCAGCCCTCGGGACAAACCTCGGGGAAGCGGATCGCCGCCGCGCTGTTGCAGATATGGCGTACACGGGGACGGATGCCCAAAGCCTCCAGACCCTCGCAGACTCGACGGTAGCGGGCATATTGAGTCATGGTGAGGCTGTCCGCCTGCTTCATTTCGGTGTCAAAATCCTCGTCCGCCCGAGCGAAATGGGTGTAGATGCCGTCGAGGATGAGACCGCCCTCGTCTCTGTCGGGGTCGGAAGCGCCCGTCTGCCACAGGTCTTGGATGGCGGCCACGGCCTCGGTGATTTCGGCCTCGGTATGGGCAGGGAAGCCAATGCGGTTCATGCCCGTGTCCAGGGCCGCGTGAACCTTGACGGTGACCTCGGCCTCCCTTGCGGCGTCCAGTAGGCGGGCGGCATACTCGGCGGAGAGCAGGGTGGTGGCGATGCGATAGGCGGACAGGAGGGAGACGTTTCGGGGGTCGGTGTAGCCCAGCACCAGGACGTCAGCCTCCTCGTCGGAGGCTGCTCCCACCAACAGCTCCCGCAAAAGCTTGCGGAGCGCCACGGCCTCCTCCAGACAGGCCACGGCGAAGGAGCGGCATCCTGCCTCCAAGAGGGTGGATACCACGGGGCGGATGCCGTGCCCGTAGGCGTCGGCCTTCACCACCGCTATGGCGTGGGTCCGGGGGGAGACGGTCAGAATGGGGCTCATGAGGGTGTTGTAGTTATGGGTCAGCGCCGCGGTGTCGATGATGGCTCGTGCGCGGGGATGGGGTAGGAGGGGGAAGCCCTCGTGAAGTTGAATGTGATTCATGGCTGACTCGTTTCTGTATGTAGAATGTAGGGTAGGATCGACGGGTACGCACCCCTTGCGGGAGGGCGTGCTGTTGTCCTGCGTAGGAGACCTCCGTTGGCGTGGTTTGGCCGTTTTCGACAGGCAAACCGAGGGCGGAAACCGGAGGGGATGGTTTGTAGTCATTATATCATTTTTCCCCCGTCCCTGTCAAGTCTCTCCACACAGAAAAGGCCGAAAATCCCGCCTCTTTTCCCGAGAAATCGTTTGTCCGCGGAGGACGTTTCGTGATGCAACTGGGACGGCGGGGAGGGCTGTTCGCAAGCGACGCTTCTCTACCATATATCATATATGCGTGCGTCTCTTGAGGCGAGGGCAGCCATACAGAGGAGACGGCGCAAGCGGATTGGTAATAATGCACAAAAAGCATACGACATTTTTATGACAAACTGCCGATGACTCCAAACTGCAAAAAGTTGTCAAAAATTCCTTGACAAATAAAAACAAAAGTGCTATAATGGGCAAGCTGACTCCGAGTGGGACGGCGAAAAATACCGCAAAAATTTTTGAAGAACTTTTCAAAAACCCCTTGACAAGAGTGCAGGGGTGTGGTATAATAGTCAGGCTGTCCGCAAAAAGGGCGGCATGGAAAGCGAGGCTGAGGCCTTGCGCGGATCATTGACAATTGAACAACAGGAGATTAAAGTACAAGCAAAAGCTTGTGAGAGAATCTCGAAATTTCTTTGAAAAAGAAATCTTGAATCTATCACGGATTCAAGACATACTCAACAAAGTA
>JAFXJW010000095.1 GCA_017532045.1 Clostridia bacterium
TGCCCATCTTCCTGCCGCCGCGCGGAACGCGCTCGAAACGCGGAGAAGAACGAGGAGACTCACTGCACATCCCCGCGAACAGGCCAAGCCCGCGAGCTCGGCGCTCCGCCGAGATTGCGGACTACCGGAGGCCCGTGAAGTGAGAGCGCATAAGGCCCTTTTGCCCTCTGGCAAAAGGGCGCGCCGGACGGGGATAGGATTCTTAAGGAAAGTACCCGGGTACTTTCCTTAAGTGGCGTTTCTTTTGGTACTTTTCTTTCGCCACGGAAAGAAAAGTACAGAATCCCATCTCACCGATAAACTCAAATTTGAAACCCCCCCAAAAAAGCAGGGCGCCGTCGGTTGACGGCGCCCTGCAATGGGTAAAATTAGGAGTTTCCACCTTCCACGGGAAGGGCATACTTGGACTTGTACTCCCCAAAGAGAGCCTTGTACTCCAGTCCGCCCAGATGGACACGGTGGGTGTAATCGTGAAGGTCGAGGGTATCGTTCTTAGCCATTTCAATGAGACAGCCGCCAATGTTGGAGCAGTGATCGGCCACTCGCTCCAGATTCGTCAGAATATCAGACAGAACGAAGCCATGCTCCACGGTGCATTCGCTCTTCTTGAGACGATGGATATGGTTGATCTTGATATCATCACGGAGGTCGTCAATGACCTGCTCCAGAGGCTCGATGCGGGCGGCCAGATCCAGATCGGAGGTAACGAGGGCCTGCTCGGTAATGGTGACGATCTCGGTAACCGCCGCATACAGCACGTCCAGCTCGGCTTTAGCCTCCTCGCTGAAGACCAGATCCTTATCCTTGATCTCCTCAGCGGAATCCACCAAATTCACCGAGTGATCCGAAATACGCTCCAGGTCTCCAATGATGTGGAGGAGCTTTGTGACCTCGTGGCTGTCCCGTTCGTCCATGCTCTCGGAGGAAAGCTTGACGAGATAGGAGCCCAGAGAGTCCTCGTAGATGTCCACCTTGCCCTCGGCATCGCGGACAGCATCGGCGGCCTTGCCGTCGTAATTCCGGAACAGACCGATGGAATTGCGGATATACTGGCACGCCACCACAGCCATCTGGCCGGCTACGGAGCGGCTACGCTCCAGCGCCACGGAGGGGGTCGCCAGCAGGCGGTCGTCCAGCATATCGGTGTACTCGTCGCCCTTCTTGTCGTCGCCCTTGATGGTCTTCTCAGCCAGCTTAACCAGCAGGTTGGAGAAGGGGAACAGGAGACCCACGGACAGGAGCTTGAAGATGGTATGGGTTGCGGCGATGCCCCACATGTTGATGGTGGAGCTTTCGGCCAGGGTGAATACGTCGAAGACGTTGGTCAGGTTGAGGATCCAGCCGACAAGGTAGTACATACCCAGCCAGAAGGCTACGCCGATGATGTTGAAGTAGAGGTGAACAAGGGCGGTGCGCTTACCGTTCTTGCCCGCGCCGGCGGCGGAGATCATAGCGGTCACACAAGTACCGATGTTCTGTCCCAGAATGATGGGAATGGCCATGCCGAAGTTAATGGCGCCCGTGGAGGACAGAGCCTGCAGGATACCGATGGAGGCCGAGGAGGACTGAACGATAGCGGTTAGAGCAGTGCCCGCCAGCACGCCCAGCAGGGGGTTCTTGAACATGGTGAGGATCTTGGTGAAGTCGGGGTCGCCCTTCAGGCCACTGACTGCGCCCGACATGAGATCCATACCCACCATCAGCACGGCAAAGCCCATAAGGATGGCGCCCATATCCTTCATCTTGCTCTTCTTGGCGAACATAATAAGGCAAATACCGATCAAAGCCAGAATCGGCATCCAAGCATCGGGCTTGAGCCATTCGGTCCACGCCAGAGCGTCTGCACCGCCCTCAATACCGTTGAGTGCGGTGAGCCAGGAGGTGACGGCTGTGCCGATGTTAGCGCCCATGATGACACCCACGGCCTGGGAGAGCAGCATGGTGCCGGAATTCACGAAGCCCACGACCATGACGGTGGTGGCGGAGGAGGACTGGATGATTGCGGTCACGATCAGACCCAGCAGCAGCCCCTTAAAGCGATTGGAGGTCAGGTTACCGAGGATGGTCTTGAGCTTACGTCCCGCGCTCTTCTTCAAAGCGTCGCCCATAACGTCCATTCCGTAGAGGAACAGAGCAAGGCCGCAGACTAAGGTCAATACGTCAAAAATTTCCATGTTTTTCCTTCCTTGTAATGGAGGTGTGTTTTGTCGCATAATACGCACGGTATCTTTATAGTACAGGATAATTGTTACAATTATCCGGACTAATTTGTAAACAAAGAATAAATTCATGTGTGTTTTTGGCGGATTGTGAAAGCCTGTGTCTCTTGGTCTCGAATGGGCGGGCGAAGAAAATCGAAAGCAGAGAAATTCAAATTTGGGTTTATCGGGCTGCGCCCGAAATGCAAAATGCAAAATGCAAAATCAGGAAACGGGAGAAGGGATCAGTGGAGATTGATGACAGCAA
>JAFXJW010000096.1 GCA_017532045.1 Clostridia bacterium
CAATGAAACCAACGAAACAAGCAAATGGCTTGAAATGCTTTGGAAAAGTGATTATATTGATGAGCAAAGGTATAAAAAACTTGATCGTAAGTGCTCGACGATAAGATTTTTGCTTGTTAAGTCAATTACAACGACAAAAAAGAATCTCAACACCGCCAAGGAGAGTACAAAATGACAAAACAAGAGATTTTGCTAGGCGCACTTGCATTAAATGGTGATGATAAGAAATATAGAGTTAGCTTCGCTGTGAAATATTTGCTCCGCAAATGTGAAATATTCGCTAACGCGAATGTGGGCAAATTTCATTTCACATTGCGACCAGCGGGAGCAATATTTCACAATTTCTGCAAGGAAATTATTTTACATTCGGCGTAAGCCGAATATTTCACTAAATCTTTCGCCTCTAAAGTTTTTCGAAATTTTGTAGATGCATTTCGGGCATTTTAGGTCTGTAGCCGGATTCGAACCGCCCCCCGGCGAGGGACATCCCCCTGTCTTTTCCTGTAACTTTATGGAATCGTATTGACAAATCAGCTCAATCGTGCTATAATGCAAAGGTAACCTGGAACGCCTCCCCCTCGCTTCTGCCGTTGGATCGGCGTGCCATGAATTTTTATATGACTGATCTCGCAGATCGGTCGAAAGAAAGGAAGAACCTTATCATGAAGAAGCTGCTTATCGTTGCCGTTCTCATGCTGGCCGTCGTGCTTGCCGTCACCTCTTGTGACCTGCTCTCCTCCGGCGATTCCATCCTTGACGGAACCACCCCTGAGGGCACCACCAAGGCGCCCGAAACTACCAAGGCGCCCGAGACCACCGAGCCTGAGACTACCGCAGAGCCCGAAACTACCGAGGAAGAGACCACCGAGGAGGAGACTACCGAGGAGGAGACCACCGAGGAGGAGACCACCGAGGAGGAGACCACCGAGGAGGAGACCACCGAGGAGGAGACTACCGCGAGACCCAGACCCTCCACCAAGCCCGAGACCACCGCTGAGCCCGAGACTACCGTCGAGCCCGAGACCACCGTCGAGCCCGAGACCACCGTCGAGCCCGAGACTACCGTCGAGCCCGAGACTACCGAGGAGGAGACTACCGTTGAGCTGGAGGCTCCCGATGGCTACAAGATGTATCAGTACGACAACATCGCCTTCGCCTACCCCGAGAACTGGATCCCGGAGGATCAGATCGGCCTTTTGGTGATCATTCATGACACCGACTCCGGAAACAACATCACCCTGGCCGCCGAGCCCTATACCGGTCTGTACGACAACCTGACGATGTCTACGTTCAACCAGTACATCAAGCCCACGTATGATGAGCTGGGCATGACCCTGTCCAACGTCAACATTGAGAAGGAGACCATCAACGGTCTTAGCGTCACGGTGATCTCCCACAACACATACTACCTCGGCCAGACCCTGTATCAGACCTCCTTCTACTTCACCGTTGACAACGTCACCTACGCCATTGCCGTCACCGAGAGTCCTGCCGCTCCCGGCCTGGTTGACACCGTGTTCAACAGCATCATCGCCATTGGCTACACTCCCGAGCCCGAGCCCGACATTGATTTGGTAGCCCCCGATGGCTATCTGGTATACCAGACCGGCTCCCTCGCCTTCCTGTATCCCAACACTTGGCTCAATGTAGAGGGTAACCTGATGTACGCTACACCCGACGGCAACATGGGCGGCATCATTATGGTTGAGACGGCGGAAGCAAACGACGCCTTCGATAACCTGACCGCTCAGGAGTACATAGATATTATGGGCCCCATACTTGAGGCACAGGGTCAGCATCTGGCTTCTGCGGAGATCAGCAAAGCATCGGTGAACGGTCTGAACGTGACCGTGATCGAGCAGGTAAACGTTGTTTATGATACCAGTGTCTACCAGGCCATGCTGATCGTAACCATTGGGGACACCACCTACACCGTGATCTACTCTGCTCCCTCCAAGGATGCCGATGTGCTGAACACCGTTCTCAACAGTCTGACCGCTATCGACTGATCCTACGACATTCCAAAAAAACCAAGGGGTTGGCTTGTGCCAACCCCTTTTTTCTATGGAACAGGTTTAGAGCTCCGACTTCAGGACGTACCCAACTCCCCGCTCTGTCCAAATGATCCGCCGCCCCAGGGGCTTCTCGATCTTGCCCCGCAGACGGCAGACGTATACGTCCACGATGTTGCCGCCGCCCCCCAGCAGGGTTGCCAGCTCCTCACGGGTCACGACCTCCCCTCGGCGAGCGTAGAGGTACGCAAGGATATCCCCCTCGGCGGGGGTCATGGGAACCCTATGGCCCGCCACGGTCACAATACCGTCCTGCACCATCAAGAGTGAGACGGGAGCCGTGGGTGGAGGGCAAGACGGGGCGTTCAAGGGAGCCGCCGCATCTACCCCCATAGGCAGAGCGTTGGGGGCAAGAAGGGTGCGAGCCGCCTCACCCAGTCGATCCAGCCCAAAGGGACGGCGAAGAAACTCCCCTTCCTCGGTGGGCAGGGAGATCTCCTCCCGCCCAAACACGAGCAGGGGACATCCGCAGGCCAGGGCTACCGCCTGACAATCGATCAAGGGAAACTCGTCCCCGTCGGCCACCAGCAGGCACAGCCCCTGACAGGACTTGGGCACAGTCCCCTCCACCTGCGCCGAAATCCCCAGATAGGAAAGCTCGGTCTCCAAAAGGCGGGACAGGCGGGGATCGGCGCAGAGGATCAGGGCACGGGACAGGGTAGTGGGCATAGGTGTAGAGGCCGTCATGCTCTCCCTCCCATCTCTCGAAGGATGGCGGCCAGCTCCCCGTAGGAGGTTGCCTGCATGAGCCGCCCACGGGCGGCGGCGGCGCCCTCAATGCCGTGGCAGTACCAGGACAGGTGCTTCTTGGCCTCGGCCACGCCAATGCGCTCCCCCTTTTCAGCGATCATTTCCTTCACTTGCGCAAGGGCAACCTCGAACCTCTCGGCCATGGGGGGCGGGGTATAGTCTCTGCCGTCCAGAGCGGCGCAGATCTCGGAAAACACCCAAGGGTTGCCCATGGCGCCTCGGGCGATCATGACCCCGTCACAGCCCGTCTCGGCCATCATGGACAGGGCGTCTGCGGCGGTATAAATGTCACCGTTTCCCAGCACGGGGATGGACACGGCGCGCTTAACGGCGGCAATGACAGAGCGATCCACCCCGGGCTCGTACATCTGCTCTCTGGTGCGGGCGTGGACGGTGATCATGGACGCCCCTGCGGCCTCAATGATCCTGGCCACCTCGAGGGCGTTGACAGAGGTAGAATCCCACCCCGTCCGAATCTTGACGGTGACGGGGATGGACACGGCCTTCACCACGGCGGAGACGATCTCCCCGATGAGCTTCGGGTTCTTAAGGAGGGCGCTTCCCTCTCCGTTGCCCGTGACCTTTTTAACAGGGCAGCCCATATTGATATCAATGGCGGAGGGGGCTACCTCGCTCATACAGCCGATGTACTCATTGGCCTGAATCATCCTCGCCGCCTCGGCCATGAAGTCGGGCTCGCTACCGAAGATCTGCACCGCCATGGGAAGCTCGTCCCGCATGACCGATGCAAGCTGACCCGATACCGACCGCTCTCCCGCCGTTTTCTTTCTCTGCTCGTAGCAGAGAGCCTTGGCCGACACCATCTCGCTGACGGTGAAGTCCGCCCCGCGGGCGCGGCAGACACGGCGAAAAGCACGGTCGCTGACCCCCGCCAAGGGCGCAAGGGCAAGGCCGTGTGGGAGCGTGATGTTTCCAAATGTTACGATTGCCATAGAGTATTCTCCGTGTACTTCAAATTTGGGTTTATCGGGCTGCGCCCGATCTCACGCCCACAGGGCGCATATCGAATTCCGCAGGAATATATCGAGTGCCGCAAGGCACATATCGAGTCCCGTAGGGACATATCGACAACTCTTGTTTTCGTCGATATACACCCTTCGGGTGTTCGATATACCGCTCGTGCGGTTCGATATGCCGCTTTCGCGCCTCGATATGCCCCCTACGGGGGCGAGAGG
>JAFXJW010000097.1 GCA_017532045.1 Clostridia bacterium
ATATCGAACACCCGAAGGGTGTATATCGACGAAAAAAGATGTCGATATGTCCCTACGGGACTCGATATGTGCCTTGCGGCACTCGATATATTCCTGCGGAATTCGATATGCGCCCTGTGGGCGCGAGGTCGGGCGCAGCCCGACAAACCCAAATTTGAATTTGAGGAGATTTATCATGAAACCCATCAAATCCAAGCGTTTTATCTGCACCGAAATTTCCGGTGGCGCCTTTGATGGCACCCAAAGCCGAGTGCTGGTTGACCGTGAGACCGGTGTCAACTACCTATGGACGGCAAGTGGCTACGCAGGCGGACTCACCGTCCTTCTGGACGCCGAGGGGAAGCCCATCGTCACCCCCGTCCCCGAAGAGGATCAGGAACAGGAATAAGAAAAGGAATACCATCACCTATGTATATTTTCCCCGCAATTGACCTGTACGACGGCAAGGCCGTCCGTCTATACAAGGGCGACTATACCCAAATGACGGTGTATAGCGACAACCCCATCGAGATCGCACGGGACTTTGAAGCCGCCGGAGCGAGATTCATCCACATGGTGGATCTGGAGGGCGCCCGAGACGGCTCCACCCCCAATCTTTCCATCGTAGCCGACGTAGCCCAAAACACCTCTCTTTTCGTGGAGATCGGTGGCGGTATCCGTGACATGGAGACCGTGGAAAAGTACCTGTCCGCCGGGGTGTCCCGTGTCATTCTGGGCACCGCCGCCGTCAATAACGAGGACTTTCTCCGTGAGGCCGTGGCCAAGTACGGCGAGAGGATCGCCGTGGGCGCTGACGTCAAGGACGGCTACATCGCCATCAAGGGCTGGCTGGAGCAGTCCGCCTACACCTTGGAGGCCTTCATGGAGAAAATGCAGGCTATCGGCGTAAAGACGATCATCTGCACCGACATCTCCAAGGACGGCGCCATGAAGGGCACCAACCGTGAGCTGTACCGTGAGCTTTCCCAAAGGTTCTCCATGGACATCGTGGCCTCGGGCGGCGTGTCCACCATGGAGGACATTCACGCCCTGACCGCCATGAACCTCTACGGCGCCATCATCGGCAAAGCCTACTACACGGGGGCAATTGACTTGGCAGAGGCCATCCGAGCCGCAGGCGAAAAGGAGGCACAGGCATGATCACCAAGAGAATCATTCCCTGCCTGGACGTGCGGAACGGCCGTGTGGTCAAGGGAGTCAATTTTGAGGGCGTCCGCGACGTATCCTCCCCCGTTGAGCTGGGACGCTTCTACTCCGACAGTGGCGCCGACGAGCTGGTATTCTACGACATCACCGCCTCGGTGGAGGGTCGCGCTCTCTTCACCGACATCCTCCGTGAGGTAGCCTCCACCATCTTCATTCCCTTGACGGTGGGCGGCGGCATCAACACCCTCGAGGACTTCGACCGCGTGCTGAAATGCGGCGCGGACAAGGTGTCAGTCAACTCGGGCGCTATCCGCAACCCGAACCTGATTTACGAGGCGGCGCAGCGCTATGGCGACCAATGCGTGGTGCTTTCCGCCGACGTAAAGCGGGTAGACGGTCAGTTCCGCGTGTTCGCCAAAGGCGGCCGTGAGGACACGGGCATGGAGGCCATTGAGTGGATCAAACGGTGCGTGGGCAACGGCGCCGGTGAGGTGGTGGTCAACTCCATCGACACCGACGGGGTCAAGGGGGGCTTCGACATTGAGATGCTCAAAGCCGTCTGCAACGCCGTGAGTGTCCCCGTCATCGCCTCGGGAGGAGCGGGCTGCGTGCAGGACTTCATTGACCTGTTCCAAAAGGTCCCCGACATCGACGCAGGACTGGCCGCATCGGTGTTCCACTTCGGCGAGATCGCCATCCCCGACCTCAAGCGCACCCTGTCCGCCGAGGGCATCAACATGCGGTTGATGTAAGGAACGACAGGGGGAACTTCTTGCAAGAAGTTCCCCCTGGCCCCCTCAAGAACCTTTAAAATAATGCAAACCATCCAACGATACGATAAAGGAGTTTTCTCATGCTGAATATTGACGAGCTGAAATTCGACGAAAAGGGCCTCATCCCCGCCGTGGTGGTGGATTCCATCACCAAAAAGGTACTGACCGTGGCCTACATGAACCGTGAAAGTCTGGCGATCTCCATGGAGAAGGGGCTGACCTGCTTCTGGAGCCGCTCCCGCCAAAAGCTGTGGCTCAAGGGAGAGACCAGCGGCAACTACCAGCACATCGTGTCCATCACCGCCGACTGCGACGGTGACGCTCTGGTGGTGGTGGTGGAGAAGGACGGCCCCGCCTGCCATACGGGTAC
>JAFXJW010000098.1 GCA_017532045.1 Clostridia bacterium
AAGGGCGCGCCGGACAGGGGATAGGATTCTTAAGGAAAGTACCCGGGTACTTTCCTTAAGTGGCGATTCTTTTGGTACTTTTCTTTCGCCACGGAAAGAAAAGTACAGAATCCCAACTCCCCGACAAACCCAAATTTGAATATTTGCCCCACTATATGCCCATCGGGTCTGTCCGTATTCCATGACAAAAGCCCTCCCGCCGATTTCGGCGGGAGGGCAAGCTTTTGAAAATATGATGAGGGCAGAGCTTACTTCATAGGCTCAATGAGGCCGTAGTCACCGTCCTTACGGGTATAGACCACACAGGTATCGCCCGTCGTGACGTCGTTGAAAACATAGAAGCTATGACCCAGCAGATTCATCTGCATGATGGCCTCCTCGGGGGTCATGGGCTTGAACTCAAACTGCTTGACACGGATGATGGGTTCGTCCTCAGGGGCTTCGTCCTCGGGATCGGGGATCATGCTCATGTCCATAATATTCTCACGGAGGCGTTTGGCCAGCTTGGTCTTGTTCTTACGGATCTGACCCTCGATGTGATCCACCGTCTGATCCAGCGCAATACGGAAATCGTCGGCATCCACCTCACTGCGGAACAGAGTACCGCCCGCATTGATGGTCACCTCCAGGCTTGAGACGTTACGCTTGCGACTGAGTGTGACCAACGCCTCGGTAGCCTCGGACCTGAAATACTTGTCCAGCTTTTGAAGCTTGCGCTCGATCAACTCACGGGTGTCCTCGTACACGTTCAGCTTTCTTCCTACGATGGTGATCTTCATGGTGTTTCCTCCTTTTTCTTTCGGGTAACGAGACGCGGAGGGAGACCCGGGGGCTTCCCCCTTCGTCACGTATAGTATAACACGAAACCGTGAATTTGTAAAGAGCACTCATGTGTCAAAAGTGAATTTCGTTAAAAATGCACAAATTCCATGTCGAAATTCCTACATTCTAAAATGCGCACAGGGGCTTGTCAAACACATTAAAATGTGCTATAATAAAAGGGTAGCGTGCCGACGGTGGCGCGGGGAGGTAATCATGAGGATTCCGTCCTTTTCAAAAACACGAATGCTGACACCCACGGCAGGAGAGCGGCTGACCCGCCACCCTGCGGTGGTTATTTTGTGTTTTCTCCTTGTCATGCTCCTGGCCGAGGAGGGGAAGACCCTGTTCCTTTCGGCCGGGACACAGCTCCTGTCCCACAGCCTTGACCGCAACGTGGTCCTGCTCCTCTCCCTGTTCGCCACTATAGTAACGGTGGGGGCGGTGCTACTGTACTGCCTTGTGGGCGAGAGACGAAGCCTTTTGAGCCTTGGCTTTTCAGGAAGGGGTATCATTACAGAATACGCGGGGGGACTTGCAGGCGGCCTTCTTCTATTCGGTCTGCCGGTTCTGCTCTGTGTTCTCACAGGCACTCTGACCCTCTCTGCTTCCCTCCCCCCGTGGGGGCTGATTCTGCTCTTCCTCGTGGGATTCCTCATCCAAGGACTGTCCGAGGAGCTTCTCTGCCGCTCCTATCTCATGGTCTCTCTGTCCCGGGGACTTCCCCTGTGGGCTTGCGTTACCGTCAATGCCCTGCTTTTCTCTCTGCTCCATATTGGGAATCCCAATGTATCCCCTCTTGCCCTCATCAACATCCTCCTTTTCGGACTTTTCGCCTCCCTGCTCACCCTGCGCCGTGGAAGCATCTGGATGGCAGCGGGACTTCACAGCATATGGAACTTCTCCCAGGGCAACCTCTTTGGCATACCCGTCAGCGGTCTTGGCGGTCTTCCCTCCCCTCTTACCGCCCAAGTGGCGGACGGTAGGTGGCAGCACCTGGTCAACGGCGGTTCCTTTGGCCTTGAGGGGGGGTTAGCGGTGACCCTTGCCTTGGCCCTTGCCTGTGGGGTGGTATTGTGCATGCCTACGAGGGAGGCGGAGATCTCCCCGAGCGACAACTGAAAAAAGGCTTCCCATGCGTAGTGCCCTTCAGGACACTACGCAGCGATATAAATCTCTTACGAGATTTGCGATATACGCTGAAGCGTGCGATATATCTTCGATGCGATATGCCCTGCGGGGCGTGAAAGGGATTTATATCATATCACAACCGACCGCAAGGGAGGTTATATCGCATTTGAGCGTAGCTTGCATGGCAAGCCGCGAAAATATATCGCATTTTCGAAAGCAAATATATCGCCGTAAAAAAGAGCTTCTGTGACCACAGAAGCAATACTTGTCAGGAAAAAAAGGACGAAGATTTTTTACAATTCTTCGTCCTTTTCCTGTCGGCAGGTAACGTATTCTGCTGAAATTCAAAAACTGTCCTTTAGAGTGCAACTCTTACGGGAAGCCTCTTTCTTTAAAATAGAGAAACGCACCCTATGCAGGGTGCGTTTTATCTTGCTGTAAAAGCGGAGAATTACTCCTCAACGGGAGCCTCAACAGCCTCGACCTCAACGACCTCAGCAGCGGTCTCCTCAACGGGAGCAGCCTCCTCAGCGGTCTCGACGGGAGCAGCCTCCTCAGCGGTCTCGACGGGAGCAGCCTCCTCGGTGGCCTTAGCCTCCTCCAGCAGAGCGCGGATGGACAGGCTGACCTTCTGGTTCTCGTTGTCAATGTCGATGATGCGGGCATCAACGACCTGACCGACCTCCAGAACGTCGGCGGGCTTACCGATCTTGTGATCGGCGATCTGGGAAATGTGGATCAGGCCGTCCACACCGTCAATGATCTCAGCGAATGCGCCGAAGGGCATCAGGCTGACGATCTTCACGGGAGCGGTATCACCCACAGCGAACTGATGGGTGAAGATGAACCAGGGGTTGGTTGCCTCGGTCTTGTAGCCCAGGGAGATGCGCTTCTTCTCGGCGTCGTAGCTCTTGACGAACACGGTGATCTCGTCACCGATAGCCAGAACCTCTGCGGGAGACTTGATGCGCTTCCAGGAAAGCTCGGAGCAGTGAACCATACCGTCCACGCCGCCCAGATCCACGAATGCGCCGTAGCTGGTCATGGACTTAACGGTACCGGTGTAGATCTTGCCCTCCTCGATCTCGTCCCAGAAGGCCTTCTCCTGAGCGCGCTTCTGGTCACGGAGAACCAGACGGATGGAGCCCTTGGCTCTCTTGCGGTCACCGATCTCCAGAATGCGGAGAGTGACGGTCTGGCCGACCAGGGTGGACAGATCGCCCTCACGGGGAATACCGGTGTGAGCTGCGGGAATGAAGATGCGGTTGTCGCGGACGATAGCCTCGACGCCGCCCTTGTTGACGGAAACGACCTTACCCTCCAGGTTCTCGCCTGCCTCGTATGCGGCAACGATGCCCAGCCAGTTCTTGTCGGAATCAACACGCTTCTTGGAGAGCTCAGCGAAGCCGTCGCGGTCGCTGACACGGATCACGAATGCCTCCACCTCATCTCCGATTTTGAACATCTCGCTGAGTTTTGCGGAAGGATCGTCGGTGATCTGCTCCTGCTTGATCACACCGGTGACTTTTGCACCGAGGTCAAGCTGGATCTCACCTGCGCTGATGCTGGTGATGATACCGGTTACAGTGTCTCCTGTATTTAATGTCTTGAGGGATTCCTCAAGCAGTTCCGCGAAGTTTTCGTTCATGGTCTCGCTCATTTTGTTTGTTACCTCCTCTATGATGTCGTGGGGAGTGGACGCTCCTGCCACGATCCCTATACGCTGATAGGGCGGACAAATCTCAGGCAGCTCGTCGGCGCGCTCCACCCACACGGTGTCAGCGCAAATGCTCTTACAGATCGAATAGAGCTTGGCAGAGTTCGAACTGTCTCTGCCCCCGATCACGACGATGTGATCGCATTTGCGTGCAAGCTCGGCGGCTTCGGTTTGCCTGGAGTCCGTAATGCTGCATATTGTATCATAAATATATGGACTGGAAAAGTTTAAATTGTAAATTTTTTTCGTCTTTTCCCATTCACGTATATTCTGGGTGGTTTGGGCCACCAGGACGGGGGTCATATCCCCTGCGGTCAAGTCCTCGGCTTCCTTCAGCATGGCCTCGGCCTCCTCGGCGCTGCCGAACACCATTTTTCTGCCCTCAAAGCGGCTGAGAAAGCCCACTACCTCGGGGTGATCGGGAGAGCCCAGCACGGCGAGAAAGCGGTCATCACCGCCCCCTGCTTCCCTTGCCCTTCTGTTGGCCTCGTTATGCTCCGCACAGATGCTATGGATCTTCTTGACGAAGGAGCAGGTACAGTCCACGAAGGAAAAGGAATGATTCTCTCCCGCAAGACGGGTGAGCAGAGCCTCGGTCTCCTCGGTCATACCGTGGGCACGGACGAAGACCTTCACGGGGGCGTCGGGCGTGGCCTCGGCGGCCAGCCTCGCAAGATCCTCCACCCCAATGACCGTCACGCCTCCCGCCTGCAAGCGGCGGTTATAATCCTCGTTGTGGATCAAGCGTCCCAGAGTGAAGATGCGCTCTCCGAGGTGGGCTGCGGCCATCTCCCTCTCCACGGCCTTGGTGGCACGGGCCACGCCGAAGCAGAAGCCGGCATTCTTGGCTACGGTAATGCGTCTGTCGGCCATATCAGTCACCCAGCTCGCAGAGCCGCTCAAAGAGGTATTCCGCCACTCGCTGGTACTCACCGGGGGCTTCGGGATTATAGTTCATCTCCTCAAGGGTGATGGGCTTGCCAATAATGAGCGTCTTTTTGCAGAACGGAAAATGACGGTTGTCCTTCTCCTTGATATACACGGGCAGAACGGGCACGCCCGCCTTGAGGGCGATCATGGCCGCGCCGGTCTTGATAGGCGTCTTACGGGGATCCACCTTGTTGTAGCGGTGTCCCTGGGGAAACATACCCACGCACACCCCTGCCTTCAGCATGCCGATGGTACGCTTGATCGCCCCCACGTCGGCACCGCCACGGTTGACGGGATAGGCACCCAGAGAGCGGATCAGCCCTCTCAGCAACGGGATCTTGAAAAGCTCCTGCTTGGCCATAAAGTGGGGCTGCCAGTGCCTCAGCGCCGCGCAGAGGTAGATGGGATCTGCCCAGGTGCGGTGGGGGGCGATGACCAGATAGGTTCCCTCCTCGGGGGTGGGCTCGTTCTCACGGCCTCGGATGCGAAGGTTGCAGATCAGGCAAATGGGATAGTACAGAACCGCGCGGAAGAAGCGATAAAAGCCACTGACGGGCTTCACCGGCTTTTTTGCCTTCTCGGTCTTGCTCATATCAGATCTCCTTTCCTTTCTCGGAAAGACCCTTGCGGATCATGGTCAGAAGGGCCTCCTTGGCCGCCTCAAAGCCGTCAAAGGAGTTGTCAAAATGCAGGGCGTCGGGAGCGGCGATGGCGGGAGCCACGTCACGGCTGCTGTCCTGCTCGTCCCGCTTGATGATGTCGGACAGCACCACCTCGTAGGCGGCGGGCATACCCTTCTCAGCCAGCTCGGCCACACGGCGGCGGGCACGGGTCTCGCAGGAGGCGGTGAGGAAGATCTTCACGTCGGCATCGGGGAGGATCACCGTACCGATGTCACGGCCGTCCATAATGACGGAATTCTTGCGGGCGATGTCCTTCTGGGTATCCAGCAGGAAGGCGCGCACCTCGGGCACCGCAGAGACGGTGGAGGCATACATGGAGATCTCGTTCTCCCGAATGCGATCTCCCAGATTCTCCCCGTTGAGGTAGACGCACTGGACGCCATTTTCATACTTAACCTCTATGTTGATCTCTCCAAGGTGGGGCACGATGCGGGCAATCTCGGACTTATCCGAAGGAATGCCGATGGAGCGGGCATAGAAGCCCACGGTACGGTACAAAGCACCCGTATCCACGTAAATGATGCCCAGCTCCTTGGCTACGGCCTTGGACAGAGAGGACTTACCGGCACCGCTGGGGCCGTCGATAGCAATCTGGATATGAGACATGATCTTCTCCTTATACTGATTTGTTGTTGTATACTTTCAAATTTGAGTTTGTCGGTTAGTTGGGTTTCCGCTTTTATGGGGTGCAGGGCGAAGCCCTGCAAAGAAAAAGTAGGAGGCCTGGGGTGTCGGGAACGTCAGCCGCAACACGAACACCATCTGAGGTTAACCGAGAAGGTTGCGGCCTGCAAATGCTGCCCTTACGGCATCATTTGCCGCGGTGCGGCTTGTCGGGAAAACGCCCTGACACGCACCGATAGGTGCAAGAAAATTTACGAGTTGTAATGGTTTTCCTTTGTCCCACAATGACTTTTTCGATTGCAAACCGTCTTGTGCTACCGCACGCATTGGGGCGCTCACGGCCGCCCCCAATACCCCCGGCCACTTCTCTTAATGAAGGGCTTCGCCCTTCACCCAGGGGGAGAGGGGTACGTGGAGAACTCCCCGATAAATCCCAATTTACATTCCCCACACTGCGGACTGCGCCGCCAGTCTGGCGGTAGAAAACGCGATCTGCAAGTTAAATCCGCCCGTGTAGGCATCCACGTCCAGCACCTCACCCGCAAAGTAAAAGCCGTCCACCAGCTTGGACTCCATGGTTTTGGGGTCAACCTCGCTGACCTTGACGCCACCCTTGGTGACGATGGCCTCGGCAATGGGTCGGGTGCGGATAGGTCGAATGGTGATGTCGTGGAGGACGGAGACAAGCGCCCGTCTCCGCTCCTTGGTGATGGCGTTGACCTTCACACGGGGGTCGATGCCCGTCAGCTCCACCACGGGACCTATGGCCTTCACGGGGAGGAGATCCGACAGGGCGTTGATAAAGTCCCTGTTGGCGTATTTTTTGAAGTCGGACAGGATGCGGGCGTCCAGCTCGGCGTCGTCCAGAGCGGGCTTCAGGTTGATATGCAGCTCATACTTCCCTGATTCCACGTCGGGAATGTGGGCAGAGGCCGACAGGATCAGGGGGCCCGTCACGCCGTAGTGGGTGAAGAGCATCTCCCCGAAGTCCTCGTAGATGAATTTGTTCTTGGTAGTGTCCTTTACCCGCAGGCTCACGTTACGAAGGGACAGTCCCATCATGCGGGGACAAAGGTTGCCCTCGCAGACCAGAGGCACAAGGGAGGCCTTAGGGGTGACGATGGTATGACCCAGCGCCTCGGCCAGCTTGTAACCGTTTCCGTCCGAGCCCGTGACGGGATAGGAGCAGCCACCCGTACAGAGAATGGCGGCAGACACGAGAATATCCTTCCCTGCCACACGGAGGGAGGTCACGGCGGGTCTGCCGTCGTCGGTGTGGGTATGCACCGAGGTCACACGACCTTGGAGAGTCTTGACCCCCATCTCACGGCATCGGCGCACCAACGCCTCCACCACGTCCCCCGCCTTATCCGACACGGGGAACACCCGCTTTCCTCGCTCCACCTTCAGGGGCACGCCCAGAGCCTCAAAATACTCTTGAGTGTCCCCCGTGTCAAAGCCCGCCAGGGCGGCGTAGAGGAAGCGAGGGTTAGTAGACACGTTGGCAAGGAACTCGTCACGGTCACAATCGTTGGTGAGGTTGCACCGTCCCTTGCCCGTGATACGGAGCTTCTTGCCCATGCGGTCGTTCTGCTCGATGAGCAGGATCTCGTCGGTATCGGGATCGCAAATTTCTGCGGCGTAGGCGGCGGCCATGAGGCCTGCGGCGCCGCCGCCGATGACGGCGATGGTCTTTTTCTGTGCCATACCGCTCAACCCTGATTGGTCTCGTAGACCTCGTACTCCTCCCAAATGCTCTCCAGCTTATGCAGTCTATCCCTGACCTCGTCCTCACGGGCACGGGAAACCGCCACGATAATGGCGTTGAGCAGGGACAGAGGAGCTACGAGGGAGTCCACGTAAGAGGCCATGTCGCTCTGAGCCACCAGCACCTGCTGGGCAGAGGATGCGATGGGAGCGTCTGCGCTATCGGTCAGCGCCACCACGTCTGCTCCCGCGCGGGTAGCAAACTCCACCGCCTTAATGACACGCTTGGAGTAGCGGGGGAAGCTGATAGCGATCATCACGTCGCCCTCACCGATGGTCATCATCTGCTGGAACAGCTCGCTGCCCGCGGTGGTGTCAATGAGGCGGACGTTATCAAAAATCATTTGCAGGCTATAGCTGAGGAAGCCCGCCAGCATAGCCGAGGAGCGCACGCCGATGATATAGATATTCTTTGCCTTAACGATGGCTTGTACGGCATCGTGAAAATCCGTACGGCTGATGCTCTCCAGGGTATGGCGGATGTTGTCCACGTTGGTATTAAGCACCTTCTCCAGCACGTCGCCATCACCGATAAGGTGGTTGGTGACCTCCATACGCTGGAAGGAGGTGAGCTTGGTGCGGATCAGCTCCTGCAGGGCCTTTTGAAACTCGGGATAGCCCGCATAGCCCAGCTCCATGACGAAGCGCACCACGGTGGACTCGGATACGCTGACCTCCGAGCCAAGCTTGGCGGCGGTCATGTAAGCGGCCTTGTCGTAGTGGGCAAGGAGGAAGCGAGCGATCTGTCGCTGACCCTTGGAAAAGCCGTCCATATTCTCTTCAATGATGCGTAGGATGTCACGTTTCATGTGTTTTTCGTCCTTTTGCTGTATGAGATTCCGATGACTCGGAGAATTCGCATTCTCCTTATTATAGCACGAAAACAGCAAAAAGTCAACGGCTTTTGCAAGAAGGAGAAAGGAAAATTGCAAAAATTCTCCCCAAAAAGCGAAAAGGCGGCTTCAAAAGCCGCCTGTTTCAAGGATCAATAGTCAGGGCTTGGTTTCGGACAAATACTTACCGTTGACGTACCCGTTCTGGCCGTTATAGACCACCCGGTACCAACCGTTTTCGTCCCGCTCAAAGACCTCCACAAGATCCCCCTTGGAATAGGTTCCTATGACGTTGTCCGAGGAGGAGGTGTCCGAGGAGCTGCGGACGTTGAGTCCGGCAGAGGTGACGTACAGAAGCTTCCCCCCATTGGGGCCCCGTGCCTCTCCCAGCACCTCGCAGGAGGATACCTTCATGGCGTAGCAACGGTGGTCTATGCCCTCGTCCATGATCTTCCTATAGGTGGCGGTAATCTTCACGTAAGAGCCCTCCACAGGGGAGGCAACGCCGTCAAAGGAAACAGGAAACTCCATCCCACTTCCCAACGAAAGCACGGGCTGACCACTACCGTCCTTCGTAACGATCCCGTACAGGGTAAAGGTCTTGCCTGCGTAGCAATGGGGGTACTGGGTCATAAACCCATATTGCTCCGTGGGATCGTAGAGATAGTTCCCTCCTATGAGGGTGTAATGCTCCCGGTCTAAGGGCATCCCCGCCGCCGCCGCGGCCTCGGGGTCAACCTCGGGGGGCTGAACACCGAAGATCTCATCGTAAGTAGTGGGGGCGTAATCGGTGGCATCTGCGGGAAGACCTATGACGCTCGGAGTGTAATTCACCGTCATCTCGGTGGAGACCGTAGCATAGCTGCCCTCCGTCCCCCCAACAGGATAGCTGACCGTACCGCGCAGAAGGGTCACACGAACCTCCTTATCCAGCATGAACTCGAACCGCAGCTCAGCGCCCTCCAAAGCTATACCGAACAGACGCTCCCCCAGGCGGCCGTCCAGCCCCGTGCAGGTCAGCTCCACGGTTCCGTCACCGTAGCGCACGCCCCCCAGGTCGCCACTCAGGATACCCTGGATCAGCTCCCCGTCATCCATGACCGGCAGGCCGTCATGATCCATGTAGCGTCCGTACAGAGCCTCCCGCTCCCTATCGGTCAGGGAGGTGACAAAACGCTTCTCGACAGGAGGAAATTCGCTTGGCTTCAACAGGAGATAGTAGGCTCTGTTTCCCACCACGGTGATCCCCTCCGTGACGCCGTCTCCCCGTAATTCCACACAGAAATCATCTCCCTTTTGCACGAAGAATTTCTGGGAGCAGGTGTCCCCGTTCCACTCTGTTCGGAGGGAAACGGCGGCCTGTAAGGACTCCTTACCCAGCGCCGCGGACAGAAGCGCCCTTGCCTCCTCGGCGGTCAGAAGAACAGGGGGTACCGTTTCTCCCTCCGTCTCGGGATCGGGCTCGGTTTGATGAGGCGTTGCGGCCTCGGTCTTGGCCTCGGTTTGCTCCAGCTCAGTATCCGTGGAGGGCTCGGTATCCGGCTCTGTCCCGTCGGCCTCGGAGGTCACCGCATCCGTGGCTTCCGAGGAATTCGAGCCGGCAGATTCGTCGGGGGTCTCGTCCCCGTGGCAGGTGGTCAGGAGCAGAAGAACAAGGAGGAGCAGCAAAACTCCCGCAAGCGCTACAAAATAACGAATTCTTTTCATGATTTTTCCTTTCTTTTTACTTCGGTGGCGCGCATGAGCGCCCCTTTTCCCGTGAAACACATTATATCATAATTTTCCTTTGCTTTAAGAGGTTTTTTGTCGCCTGAAACAGAAAATCTTTCGTCAATATCCCCGTTCTATCGTCCTACGGCTCTGCCAGACCGACCCTGATTTCCCTTTTTCAACACGAATGTGCCACACTCTTACAAAATATTATGTTTTTCAAAAATATTTGAAATTTTCCGCAAAAGATATTGCATTTTTCTCGATTTTCTGCTACAATAAAATATAATTTGCGGTCAGTATGCACGCGAAGGAGGGATAGGCGCTTACCCACACCCCACAGGGGTGCTTGCAGAAACGCCGAGGGCCCGCCGTGTGACGGGAAACGCGCAAATAATAAAACCCCGTAAAAGGAGATTTTATGCGACATGGAAAAAGAGATCCTCATTTCACTGCGTGGAGTTTCCAAGGCCTTTGACGGCGAGACCATTCTCGACAATATCAGCCTGGATATCCATGATAAAGAATTCGTAACTTTGCTTGGACCCTCCGGGTGCGGTAAGACCACCACCCTTCGGATCATCGGCGGCTTCGAGACGGCCGATAGCGGAGAGGTGTTTTTCGATGGCAAGGAGATCAGCCACGTTCCCCCCTACCGCCGTCTGGTCAACACGGTTTTTCAAAAGTACGCATTATTTCCCCATTTGAACGTTTATGAGAACGTAGCCTTCGGTCTGCGTCTGAAGAAAACCCCCGAGGAGGAGATCAGGGTCAAGGTGCAGGAAATGCTGACCATGGTCAACCTGAAGGGCTTTGAGCGTCGCCGCGTCACCACCCTGTCGGGCGGACAGCAGCAGCGGGTGGCCATCGCCCGCGCCCTGGTCAACCATCCCCGTGTCCTGCTTCTGGACGAGCCTCTGGGTGCTCTGGATCTCAAGCTCCGCAAGGATATGCAGAGCGAGCTGAAGAAGATCCAGAGAGCCACGGGCATCACCTTCATCTACGTCACCCACGATCAGGAGGAGGCTCTCTCCATGTCCGACGTGGTGGTGGTCATGTCGGGCGGTCACATCCAGCAGATCGGATCTCCCGTAGATATTTACAACGAGCCTATCAACGCCTTTGTGGCTGACTTCATTGGCGAGTCCAACATCGTAGACGGCTTCATGCCGGCCGACAAGAAGGTTCGCTTCTCGGGTCACACCTTTGAGTGCATGGACGGAGGCTTTGAAAAGAACGAGCCTGTGGACGTGGTCATCCGTCCCGAGGACGTGGACGTTGTTCCCGCCGACAAGGGCATGCTCACGGGTGTGGTATCCTCCGTCACCTTCAAGGGCGACTACTATGAGATCATCGTAGACGTAGACGGCTTCAAGTGGATGCTGGAGACCTCGGACTATGCCGCTCCCGACACCACCATCGGCCTCTACATTGAGCCCGAGGCCATCCACGTCATGAAGAAATCCGAGTTCTCGGGTCAGTTCGGTGACTACTCCTCCTTCAGCGATGAGCTGGAGCATCTGTCAGATCTTGAGGAGGAGGAAGAAGAATGAAGAAACACTCCCTCCGTAAGACCGACCCTCCCCCTGCGTCCAGGAGCGCGCAGAGAAACATCTTCCAGCAGCTGGCGGCCGTGCCCCACGCCTTCTGGACGGTACTGTTCATCGCCGCCCCCATGCTCTTCGTTCTGTACTTTGCCTTCACCGACGGGAATGGAAACTTTTCCTTCTCCAACATCACGGATCTGGGCCAGTACACCAACGTGTTCATCCTGTCCATTGCCTTTGCGCTGATCGCCACGGCCATCTGCCTCATCATCGGCTACCCCCTGGCCTACTTCATGTCCCGCCAGTCCCAGCGGGCGCAGAAGATACTGATGGTGCTGATCATGCTCCCCATGTGGTGCAATCTGCTCATCCGTACCTACGCCCTCATGGCCCTTTTGGACAACGGCGGTCTGCTCAATTCCCTTCTGAAGAATCTGGGGCTGGAGCCTCTGCCCATCGTGGGCTCCTACTTCGGTGTCATTCTGGGTATGGTCTACGATTTTCTGCCCTACATGGTGCTGCCCATCTTCACCGCCATGACCAAGCTGGACTACCGCTACATCGAGGCTTCCCACGACCTTGGCTGTAACGGACTGCAGACCATGACCCGTGTGGTCATGCCTCTGACCCTGTCGGGCGTTGTATCGGGCGTGACCATGGTCTTCGTTCCCTCCATCAGCACCTTCTACATCTCCCAGAAGTTGGGCGCCGGTAAGATCGATCTGGTGGGCGATACCATCGAGAGACTGTTCCAGAACGTGTCCACCTACAACGTGGGTGCGGCCATGTCTCTGGTCATGATGATCCTCATCCTCATTTCCTTGACCATCATGAACAAGTTTTCTGACGAGGAAGGAGGTATGGTGCCTTGAAATTCCTGTCCAAGTGCTATATCAGCCTCATCTTCTTCCTGCTCTACATCCCCATCGTGGTGTTGATCGTCTTCTCCTTCAACGAATCGGGGAGCCTTGCCGAGTTTTCGGGCTTCACCCTTGGGTGGTACGAGGAGCTGTTCCACGATGACGAGGCCTTCTCGGCTCTCCGCAATTCCCTTTTGTTGGCAATCTCCTCGGCGTTCATCGCCACGGTACTGGGCACCTTTGGTGCCCTGGGTCTTCACCGTATGAGACGCCGCTACATCCGAAAGCCTATCATGACTCTGACCAACATCCCCATGATGAACCCCGATATCGTCACAGGCGTGTCCATGATGCTTCTGTTCGTGGCGGTGGCTTCCTTTTTGGGAACCCGTGAGCTGTTCGGCTTCGGCACTCTCCTCATCGCCCACGTGACCTTCAACCTGCCCTACGTCATCCTGTCTGTCATGCCTCGCTTTCAGCAGCTGGACAAATCCCTATCCGAAGCGGCGCAGGATCTGGGCTGTACTCCCTCCAAGGCCTTCTTCAAGGTTGAGCTTCCCGAGATCATCCCCGGCATCGTGTCGGCTCTCATGATGAGCTTCACCCTGTCTCTGGACGACTTCGTGATCTCCCACTTCGTCAGCTCCCCCAACTTCCAGACCCTTCCCCTATACGTTTACAACCAGACGGCGCACAATGTCAAGTTCAGCATGTACGCTCTGTCTGCCCTCATCGTGGCGGTGATCCTCGTGATCCTGCTGGCGGTAAACTTCGCAGGCTCTGCGGCAGACCGCAAGAGCCGGAAGGGAGGCCGCTCGTGAAGAAGAGAGTCTTTTCCCTGCTTCTGGCCATCCTTCTCGTGATCCTTCCCTGCATGGGTCTTACCTCCTGCGACAAGGAGGGCGGAAGAACCGTCACTCTGTACGTCTACAACTGGGGTGAGTATATATCCGACGGCTCGGAAGGCACGCTCGACGTCAACAGGATGTTTGAGGAGTGGTACTATGAGACCTACGGCGTGAAGGTGCAGGTCAACTACTCCACCTACTCCTCCAACGAGAGCATGTACGCTAAGCTCAGCTCTGGCTCGGTAAACTACGACGTGATCGTCCCCTCGGACTACATGATCGAGCGCATGATCGCCGAGGATATGCTGGCCGAGCTGAATTTTGACAACATCCCCCACATTGGAAACATCCACTCGGATTTCTTCGGCGAGGGGGCTCAATACGATTACTACGATCCCGATAACAAGTACGCCGTGCCCTACATGTACGGCATGATCGGCATCATCTACAACACCACTATGGTGGACGAGGCTGACATCGGCTCATGGGATCTCATGTGGAATGAGAAGTACAAGGGCAACATCCTACAGTTCAACAACTCCCGAGACGCCTTCGGCACCGCCCAGTACTTCAAGGGACTGGACGTGAACTCCAATAACAAGGCCGAGTGGCGAGAGGCTCTGGCCCTCCTCAAGGATCAGAAGCCCATCCTTCAGGGCTACGTCATGGACGAGATCTTCAACAAGATGGAGAACGGCTCTGCCGCCATCGCCGCCTACTACGCGGGAGATTTTCTGACCATGTACGAGAACAACGAGGAGCTGGAGTTCTTCTACCCCGCCGAGGGCACAAACCTGTACGTGGACGCCATGTGCATTCCCAAGTCCTCCCAGAACAAGGAGATCGCAGAGCGCTACATTGACTTCATGCTCACCGAAGTCCCCGCCGTGGCCAACGCCGAGTACACCTACTACGCCTCCCCCAACACCGTTGTGCGGGACAACGAAGAGTACAAGGAGTACATGGACTCCATCAAGGAGGGCGGCTACGACCTCATGTACGCCACCGATACAGTGGAAACCTCCTCCTATAAGAATTTGGGCGGTGATCAGCTCATCATGCTCAACGAGCTTTGGGAGGAGCTGAAATCCGACATCGAGGTAGGACTTCCCATCTACGTCCTGTGCGGCGTGATCCTGATCATTCTCATCGGCGGAGGAGTCTTCCTTGGCGTGAGAAAAAAGATCCGCGACAAATACTAAAACCATCGGGAGGATGCAGCGCATCCTCCCGATTCTTTAAATTGGGGTTTATCGAGGGGGCATCGCCCCCTCGACCCCCACTTAAACCCTTCTTGAAAGAAGGGTTTAAGAATCCCAAGAACTTTCAAAAAGCATTATTAAATAAATATTTTTAAGTTTTTGAGATTCCAAAGAACTTTTTTCAAAAAGTTCTTTGGTGGGGTGCAGGGGTGAAGCCCCTGCCCTATAAACTCAAATTATACAAAGGGAGCCGCCTCCATTCGGAGGCGGCTCCCTTTGTATGGGGACTTATTCTTTCTTCTCGCTCCACCCTACGATGGCACAGATTCTTTCGTGATCGGTGTCGCTGTACTCAACGGTCAGAGTCATACCCTCGGTGACGAGGATGAGGCTTTCGTCGGCGGCCAGCGAGCCACGGTAGACAGTACCGTCCTCGGCGGTGATATACACCACAGTCTCCCCACCGACGGTGGCAAGGCGGACAGCCGCCACGGTGATCTCGGCGGTCTTGGTTTCGGGAGTGGGCAACTCCTCCTCGTCGATGACGCCTCGCTTGGCCAGCTCATCCAGATAGGCCTTCTTGGCGGTAGCCTGAGAATCACCCGTAGCCACGATGCTGTAATTCTCCACGTTGACCAGAGCGTACAGCTTCACAAGGCCATTTTCGTCCTTCAGCACCATGATATAGGTGGCCTCGCCCTCCACGTTGATGAGCGAGGGGAAGGAAGCCACGTAGCCCTTCTCCTGCACCTCACCCTGAGCCGCGCCCATGGCGGAGTACTCCTCTGCACCGATGACGGGATAGTACTTGTACTCACCCGTGCGGGCGTTGGAGATGATAAAGCCGATGTTGGACTCGTCGGAGGTCACAGAGGTCACGCCGGTGTAGTACCACACGTCGTCCCCACGGACGATGTAGCCGTAACCCTGAGTGGTCATCTTGCAGTCCCGCTTACCGATGACGGAGTTCCAAAATCCTCTGGACAGGGTGCCGTACCAGTCGTACTTCTCGCAGGCCAGCGTACCGTCGTAGGCGTTGTCGATCCAAGAGGGAGAATTTTCCACGGAATAGATCTCGGAGGTACCGTCACAGGGATTGAAGATGATGACCTCGCTCACGTCCATAGCGCCGAACAGACCCACACGGGGCTTCATGCAGGAAACGATATAGTAGGGGTTACCCGCATCGTCCACCTCAAAGTTCACGTAGGAGAAGATCTTGGTGGGGTAGGAGAAGCGGAGCTTGCGCATGAGATCCTCTCCGAAAAAGGCGCTGTCCACGTAGATCATGGGCTTCTCGAATTTAACGTAGTCGGCGTCGTTCCCTACGGGATCTACCATAACGTAGCCGGGAACACCGTTTGAGGAATTGTTCAGCCAACGGAAGAAGTCCACGTACTCCAGATTGGCCACCTTCTTAGGGGTGCCACGGTAGTTGATCTGGTTATAGTCAATGCTTACGTTGTACTGGGAGACCACGTCGGACAATGCACCCAGCTCACGGTTACCCAGAATGGAGGCGGAGTCGGTATCCATGAGGGAGATATTGGTCACCACGTCGGCCTCGGGCATATCCTCGGAAAAGTCCGCCTGCTGGACGTCAATAACGGCGGCGTACTTCTTGGCATTGAAGAAGGTAGAGGATACAACACCGCCCACGATCAGGACGGCCACGGGGATGGCCAAAAGAATCAGGAACACCTTATTCAGCTTGATCTTACCGGAGACCTTGGCTTTTCCATTCCCTACTCTGCTAAAGCCGCTGACAACGCCCAGAGGCAGGCCGTAGAAGCAGAGGACAAGGATCAGAAATGACCAAAAGCCCGTGTTATAAATATTGATGGCGGGGAGCATCAGGTAGTATGCCAAAGCCGTCAGGACGGTGCCAATGACGACGGCACCTACGATGCGTAGAGTTTTGCTTGTGTCTTTCATAGAAACAGGAACTCCTTTCTGTAATGTATACATTATATCACAACTTCGTTATATTGTCAAGTGATTGGACATAAATTTCTCAAGATTTTTATTTTTCCACAGATTTCGATCAGGAATACCCTATATGAGAACGACTCACGGCTCGCTCTCGCTGTGGATTTATTATGCCTCAGGAAAGCCTGTATATTCCTTACAAGGCTGCGGTTGGAGATTCATCACCCCCGCTTAACCTCGATCTGGCACATTTCCATAGTGGTCAGGGCGGCCTCATGGGTGGCGGGTGTGACACCTGCGCAACAGGTTGCGTCCACCGAAATGGGTCTCTCGGGATAGTGGGCTTTGAGGAGCAGGGTGTTGGACACCACGCAGATGTCGGTACAAAGGCCGATCAGCTCCACCGAAAAGTCCTTCCCTGCGGCGGCCTGAGCCACCAACGCCGGCAGATCAACCGAGCCGAAGGTAGGCTTTTCCACCGAGGTATAGGTCACGCCCTCCAGCGCCTCGGCCACGGTGGGGTGAAGCGCCCAGCCCTCAGTCCCCTTAATGCAATGGGGCACGGGGAGGTGCTTCCCCTCCGAGGTCTCCATATAGGTCTCGGCATGGGTATCATAGGTGACGAGGATCATGCCCTCGGGATCAGCGGCGTAAATCCTGATCTTGTCCGCCACGGTAGGCAAAATGGCTACCGCCTCGGGAGTTCCCAGCGCACCGTCCACAAAATCGGTCTGCATATCGACGACGACAAGAATGTGCTTCATGCTCTGTCTCCTTTTCAAATTTGGGTTTGTCGGGCTTCGCCCGACCTCGCGCCCGCAGGGCGCATATCGAATTCCGCAGGAATATATCGAGTGCCGCAAGGCACATATCGAGTCCCGTAGGGACATATCGACATCTTTTTTCGTCGATATACACCCTTCGGGTGTTCGATA
>JAFXJW010000099.1 GCA_017532045.1 Clostridia bacterium
AAAAGGGCGCGCCGGACAGGGGATAGGATTCTTAAGGAAAGTACCCGGGTACTTTCCTTAAGTGGCGATTCTTTTGGTACTTTTCTTTCGCCACGGAAAGAAAAGTACAGAATCCCATCTCCCCGATAAACCCAAATTTATTTTTAAATAAGCAGTAAAATCAAGGAGAACATACCATGTGGATCGCTGATAACTGGAAGGACTACGAGCTGATCGACACCGCTGACGGAGAACGCCTGGAGCGGTGGGGGAAGTACATTCTCGTTCGTCCCGACCCCCAGATCATCTGGAAGGATTGCGCCACCTCGCCCCTGTGGAGAAAGGCCGACGGCATCTACCGCCGCTCCAATACCGGTGGCGGTGCATGGGTCAAGAACGATCTCCCCGCCCAGTGGAATATTGGCTACGGCGATGATTTAAAATTCGTCCTCCGTCCCATGGGCTTCAAGCATACGGGACTATTCCCCGAGCAGGCCGCCAACTGGGATTGGTTCTCGGAGCTGATCTCCAAGGCTAAGGCCAAGGATCCCAACCGACAGATCAAGGTGCTGAACCTCTTTGCCTACACGGGAGGCGCTACCATGGCCGCCGCCAAGGCAGGAGCCGCCGTGGTACACGTAGACGCCGCCAAGGGCATTGTGGCCCAGGCCAAGGAGAACGCCCAGCTTTGCGGGCTTGCCGAGGCGCCCATCCGCTACATTGTTGACGATTGCAAGAAGTTCGTAGAGCGGGAGATCCGCCGCGGCAATAAGTACGACGGCATCATCATGGATCCTCCCTCCTACGGCCGAGGCCCCGGCGGTGAGGTATGGAAGCTGGAGGACTGCGTAGGCGAGCTGGTAGAGCTGGCCGCCAAGCTGGTAGCCGATGACGCCCTGTTCTTCCTCATCAACTCCTACACCACGGGTCTGTCCCCCCTGACCATGACCTATCTCCTTGACCTCAAGGTCAAGAAGCCCCACGGTGGTTACACCGAGGCGGGGGAGCTGGGTCTGCGAGTATCCACAACCGGATCCATCCTGCCCTGCGGCGCATCGGCGCGCTGGCAGAGAGGGTAAACCATTTCTCTCTTACCCGCCCATGGCGGGAGCGCTTCCAAGAAAAGCCTATTCAAAGCCTCTCCTCTTGGGAGAGGTGGCACGCCCATCAGGGCATGACGGAGAGGGTGTACTCCCTCCCCCATCCTCTCGAAAGGAGCATTCCATGGAAAACACCCCCTTTATCCATATCGAAAACCTCTCCTACTCCTACGTAGGCGAGGACGGACAGCCCATTCCCGTGCTGAAAAACCTCTCCCTGGACATCCGAGAGGGGGAGTACGTGGTGATCCTGGGTCATAACGGCTCGGGGAAGTCCACCTTGGCCAAGCTTCTCAACATGGTGTTGGATGACTACACCTTTGCGGAGGGGAAGATCACGGTGGACGGGTTGGACGTCATGTCCCCCGACCTCACCGACGGGGATGTGCTGAATCTCCGCAAGAACGTGGGCATGGTCTTCCAGAATCCCGACAACCAGTTGGTTGCCACCGTGGTGGAGGAGGACGTGGCCTTTGGCCCTGAAAATCTCGGCATTCCCCAGCCTGAGCTTCGCACCCGTGTGGACGAAGCGCTGGCCACCGTGGGTATGTCGGCTTACGCCCGCCACGAGCCTCATCGCTTGTCGGGCGGTCAGAAGCAGCGAGTGGCCATTGCGGGAATCATCGCCATGAAGCCCCGATGTATGATCTTTGACGAGTCCACCGCCATGCTGGATCCCGTAGGACGCAAGGAGGTGCTGGAGACCATTGAAAAGCTCAATCGCGATGAGGGTATTACGGTCATCTCCATCACCCACTACATGGACGAGGCTGCTCGGGCGGACCGTGTGATCGTCTTGTCCGACGGACATCTCATGTTGGACGGCACTCCCGGCGAGGTCTTTACCCACAGCGACACCCTCCGCAAGGCCGGACTGGATCTCCCCCAATGCACCGCCGTTTCCCAGTATCTCACTACGCAGGGGATTCCCGTGTGCGGAGAGATCAATACTCCCAAGCAGTGCGCCGAGGCCATACTGAACGCATGGGGAAGGATCTGAAACAGGATCTGCACAGAAGCTGTGCGCCATTACCTTCATCAATGTGAGGAACAGAATCATTATGAAGAAAAATAAAGCACCCCGCCCGAGCTCCGGCGAGATCGGGACGGATACAGCCGTAGCGTCTGCCGTGATCATGAATCAGGCCGATCACCCCAAGCTGCGGCTGGAGAACATCAACTACTACTACGGCAAGGGCACACCCTTTGAGGTCAAGGCTCTGGACGGTATTTCTCTGGATATCCACGCAGGAAAGCTGACGGGCATCATTGGACACACGGGCTCGGGTAAATCCACCCTTGTCCAACTGCTCAACGGCCTTGCACGCCCCGGTGAGGGACGAGTGCTTCTGGACGGTGAGGACATCTGGGCAAGGCCCAAGGAGATTGGGAAGATCCGCTACCGTGTGGGTCTTGTCATGCAGTACCCCGAGTATCAGCTCTTTGAGGAGACCGTCTTTGCCGACATCGCCTACGGTCCTCGTAACATGGGATTGTCCGAGGAGGAGATCAAGGAACGGGTCTATAAGGCCGCCGCCTTTGCGGGAGTCGGTATTGACCTTTTGGAGAAATCCCCCTTCGATCTGTCAGGCGGGCAGAAGCGCCGTGTGGCCATTGCAGGCATTATGGCCATGGAGCCCGAGGTGCTGGTTTTAGACGAGCCGGCCGCAGGGCTTGACCCCCAAGGCCGTCATACAATTTTCCAGGGTATTCTAGAGTATAACCGCACCACAGGCTGTACCGTGCTGATCGTCAGCCACAGTATGGAGGACATGGCTCAGTATTGCGACGACGTGGTGGTTATGGCTCACGCCAAGATACTGATGGCGGGAGACCGTGACTACGTTTTCGGTCGCGCCGATGAGCTGGAGGCGGTTGGTCTGGACATTCCTCAGGTCACAAAGCTCTGCCAATTGCTTCGCCGTGGTGGGATGCCCATGCCCGCAGGCCTGTACACCGTTGACGCCGCCCAGGAGACCCTCGTACGCCTTTTCTCTGAAGCGAAAGGGAAGAAGGGAGGGGGGCGCTCATGAAAGGCTTTGCATTCGGTCAGTACTATCCCGCCAATTCGGTGCTTCACCGCATGGATCCCCGTGCCAAGGTCATCTGCGCCGTGGCGTATATCGTGGCATCCTTCCTGTGTAAGAACACCTTCTCCTTCGTCCTGCTTATCCTGTCGACCATTGCCCTCATCCTCCTCTCCCGCATCCCCATGAAGGTGGTTTTGCGTTCGGTGCGCGCCCTCATTTTCATCATGGCCTTCACCGCCGTTCTGAACATCTTCTGGATCGTTGACACGAGCGAGGGCGCCGTGCCGCTGGTGGACTTCTACTTCATCACCATTTACGCCAAGGGCATCTACCATGCGGCCTTTATTCTCATTCGTATTCTGGCTATGGTCATCGGTACGGGACTGTTCCTGACCTATACCACCACCCCCATCGCCCTCACCGACGCCCTGGAGAGTCTGCTCCGCCCCTTGACCGCCATTAAAGTACCCGTTCATGCCTTTTCCATGATGATGACCATTGCCCTGCGATTCATCCCCACCATTATGGAGGAGACGGAAAAGATCATGTCCGCCCAAAAGGCGCGGGGAGCCGACTTCACCACGGGAAGCCTGGGGAGGCGCGCCAAGGCGTTGATCCCCATCATCGTTCCCCTGTTTGCCTCGGCCTTCCGTCGGGCGGATGAGCTGGCTACGGCTATGGAGTGTCGCTGTTACCACGGCGGAGAGGGAAGAACCAAGCTTCGCATCCTTCGATACCATGTCCGAGACTTTGTTGCCATGTTCTTCGTTGCTCTGTTTATTGGCGGTATCGTTGCCATTAACATTTTCGGCCGCAAGTATGGCTGGCTTTACACCATGTGATGGGTGGAAGGTCGAAAAGTCAATCGCAAATTTTCTTTGTTCTCGCAATGAATTTCTTGCTTTATGGCTCGTTTTGTTGAGAAAATGTTTTAAAACAGGCCGAAAAATATTCACAAAAATTTTAATTTCAATTAAGGCAGATTGACAAAAACAGCCGTGATTCTTCGTCAAAACAACCAATTTGACGGCCTTTGTGTGTTGGATAATCCACAACAAAGGCCGTCGTTTTATGAAAAATGTGGTTTTTCTACAATTTTTTATGAAATTTTGGTATTGACATTATACAAATTCATGATATAATAGTATGTATAAGGACAGTTGTATCCCATCAAATGGTGGAAAACCTGCCGGAAAAGGTGTCTCCATGAATGAAAGCAATCCCTTCCCCCCCACCGTCCCTTCCCATAGACCCGACCCTGCCGTCCGTGAGCTTGTGCTTCAGGCCCAGGCGGGAAGCCGTGAGGCATACCTTGCTCTGCTGTCGAAGTATCGTCCTCTTTTAGAGGCTGCGGTCGCTCGTTTTTCTATGTCGGAAATGACGGATCAAGAGCGCGCTGATATGCGTGAGGAGGCAGAGCGGGTATTTCTCGGCGCAGTTTCCACCTATGATACCGAGCAGGAGAGCGTGGATCTCGGCTTGTACGCCAAGGTCTGCCTGAGAAACGGACTTCTCTCCGCTTGGCGTCATCTTGCGTCCCTGCGCCGTGTGGCGCCCCTGCCCTTGGGAGAGGGCTTTTCCGAGAGCGTTTCCGATCCCGATACCGACCTCACTCAGCAAATGCTGGAGGAGGAGCGCTTTGGCCAGTTGTGCCGTACCGTCCGCGGACACCTGTCTGATTTTGAGAATCAGGTATGGTGGCAGTACGTCACGGGTGTATCCGTAGTCGCCATCGCAGAGGGTATGGGAAAGGACGAGAGGTCTATCCATAATGCGATCTATCGCATCCGTAAAAAGCTTCGGGAGCGGCTGACGCCCCCCGAGGATTGATGGGGCGCTGTAGTATATTATGAATTGTTCCGATGGTGCAAGTAGCACGCGAGGCATCCAGCCTAGAGATGGCGGTCTGAGTCCGTCGCGGAGCGAAATATTTCAAGCGAGGTAAGAACCAATGTACGAAGACGAGATCATGGACGCGAACGTAGAGGCTCCCGTTTACGAGGACGAGACCCTTGTCTGCAAGGAGTGCGGCAACGAGTTCGTGTTCACGGCCGGCGAGCAGGCTTTCTATGCAGAGAAGGGCTTCCAGAACAAGCCCAAGACCTGTAAGGCATGCCGTGATGCCAAGAAGAACGCCGGTAAGCCCGAGCGTCAGTATTTCGAGGCCACCTGCACCGAGTGCGGCGGCATCGCAAAGCTGACCTTCCAGCCCAGCACCGACAGACCTGTGTACTGCAGCGCCTGTTTCGAGGCAAGAAGAAGAGACCGCTGATCCGTTTATCTAAAGCGGAGGTATACTGAGGTCCCCTTGCTTCTTCTCTCTTTGTAAGTGAAAGGTCAGAAGGTCTTCTACATTCCGGTTTTCAGATAAGCACTTAGTTAGGTCAAGAGAACCCGACGCTGCGTCCGTAGCGTCGGGTTCTTCTTTGGAAGATTCTGATTTACCCATGAACTTTATTGACTTTTGACCCATATCATGCTATAATGAGAATATTAAAAAGAAAGGCAACCCCCACTTCATGAATATGTCCCGCCGTCCCTCCGAGGAGAACCATCACATTCGACGATGGTTTTCTGTCGCTTTTACCGTATTCATTATTCTGATGCTTTTGGCCAATCTTGCGGTCATCTTTCGTTTTTCCTCAGTCAATAGGGAAGAGTCGGGAGAGATGAGCGCAGGCGTTACCCGTTTTCTTTTGGAGCGTATCTATCCTGATTACCATGATCTGTCTGTGGCCGATCAGGCGGCGCTCCTCCAAAGAGCCCATAAGTTTATTCGTAAGGCCGCCCACTTCAGTGAGTTTGCCCTTTTGGGATTCCTCTCCGCCGGCCTGTTTTTGTGGGTATCCTGCCACTTTTCTCCCATGAGCCTGTGGAAGACCTGGCTCTACCCCGCCGCCTTTTCTCTGGTCTATGCCACATCGGACGAGATCCACCAGATCTTTACGGGACGAGGCCCCCGTGTCACCGACGTTCTGATCGATTTTGCAGGCGCTTGCTTCGGGATTCTTTTGATTCAAGGAATTTCTTGGCTGCTTGCTCGCCGCAAGGGAAGGAAGCATAACATTGAAAAAAACGAAAAGGAGGAATGAGACTTGCGAAATACCCGCTATCGATTGACCACGGATCACCCCGTATCCTTTAAGGCCTGTGTCGTTGCAGACCTTCACGATTCCTCCTACAGGGCTATCCTCCCGATCCTGAAGGTCGAGCGACCCGATCTGATCCTGATCCCCGGAGACCTGACCGAGACCCTGGTGGAGGATGCTGATCCCGCATCCCGCCCCGGGCTTTCTCTCCTGCGGGAATGCGCCGCCATAGCTCCCACCTTTTATGCCTTTGGAAACCATGAGATCGGAGGCTGTCACGGCAATATCCGCAAGGCCAAAAGATCGGCTACTCCGCTGAGCTTTACCCTTTCCCCCGCTTGGCGAGAGGTGATTGCCTCCACGGGTGCGATCCTGCTCCATCAGGAGCATATGGAATGGAACGGCTTGATCATTGGCGCTCTGGGCTCGGGACTTCTGAATCCCGGTTGGATTCCCGATCTGACTATGCTGGAGTCCTTTGCCGCAACGCAGGGCTATAAGCTGCTTTTGTGCCATCATCCCGAGTACTTTGACCGCTATCTCCGCTCCTATCCCATTGACCTCACCGTGTCTGGACACGCCCACGGCGGCCAGTGGCGGTTGTTCGGGCGAGGCGTCTATGCCCCTGACCAAGGATTGTTTCCGAGGTACACGGGAGGCCTTCACGAAAACCGTTTGGTGATCTCCCGAGGGACGTCCAATACCGTCCCCTTCGTCCCCAGACTGTTCAACCCCCGTGAGGTGGTGACGGTGGAGGTACGCCGAAAATAAGCGGACAAAATGCAAAATAATCTTGCTCTCCCTCTTGACGGGAGAGCTTTTTTATGGTATAATACAGGATGAATAAAAATGCCCAGCTATGGGTATTCCACATACAGAAAGACGGGTACAGCATGGATAAGAAGCAAACGAAATTCTATACGGGACAAGGCGATAAGGGACTGACCGCCCTTACCCCCGCGTCTCAGGTCTCCAAGGCCGACGAGCGTATTGCCGCCGTGGGCGCCGTGGATGAGATCGTATCGGCTTTGGGTACGGTGAAGACCGCCACCTCCTGCCCTATCTTCCGTGGCAAGCTGGAGCGCATCCAAAAGACCCTTCGCACCCTTTCCCGTGGCCTCCGTGATCCCCGAAGCGGGAAGTACGTGTTCTCCACCGAGGAGATTGCCTTCCTTGAGGCCGATATGGACGAAATGCTGACTCACGTCACCCCTGATGCTCTCAGCGAGACCCTCCCAGGCGGAAATAAGCAGTCCTCTTACCTGGACGTAGCTCACACCACTACCCGTCGTGCCGAGCGTGACATCATCGCCATGGATCGCCGCTATGCCGTTCCCCCCGCCTTCAAGCAGTATCTCAATCGCCTGTCCGATTACCTCCTGGTAGCGGCTCGCTACTCGGATTATCTCCATGAGAAAGCCGAGGCCGAAGCCCCCGTCGCTTCTGTCCCCTCTGTGTCCTCCGTCGCCGTTTCCAATCCCACCGCATCCGACGCCGTAGTGGCTGAGGTACTGGCCCGTTTGGGCGGCCCTAAGGTGATGGATCTGGAAAAGGCTAAGGCGATCATTGTCGCTGTGGAAGCCCGTGCCAAGGAGCAGGGCAAGCACGCCGTGATTGCGGTCTGTAATGCTGAGGGTAACCCCATCGCCGTCCACGTGATGGACGGAGCCTTCCTCGTCAGCTACGAGGTGGCGGTCAAGAAGGCCTACACGTCGGTGGCGGTCAAGATGTCCACCATGGAGCTGTCCGCTCTTTGCCAGCCCGGCGGTACCTTCTACGGTCTGCAGGCTCTGGATCGTGTCATCACCTTTGGCGGCGGTATTCCCCTTTACTGTGACGGTGTGATCGTTGGCGGCTTGGGTGTCAGCGGCGGTACCGGCGAGGAGGATCACGACCTGGCCCTGTACGGCGCAGCCGTGTTCCAAACTCTGTAAAACATATAAAACGGCATCCGTAAGGATGCCGTTTTTACGTTGAGGAATATTCGGTAAATTTGGGTTTATCGGGCTGCGCCCGAAATGCAAAATGCAAAATGTAAAATGCAAAATCAGGAAACGGGAGAAAGGATCAGTGGAGATTGATGACAGCAAATACCCTTTGTGGACAAGAAATTTTTATAGTTACAAATTGCCGCAATTTACCATTAGATTGGCTGTTGCGAAGCAACAGGCTACATCCATTGTGCATTTTGCATTTTGCATTTTGCATTTTCAAACTCCCCGATAAACTGCAATTTGTCAGAATCTAAAGTACAGAAAGGGGTTGTAACTATCCCCCACCAGTGCCAGCGCCGACAGGACGAGGAGCGCCACGGGGGCAACCACAACCACCACGTTGATCACGGTGCGGGCAAGCCCGCCCACGATCCCTCTGCCCTCGGCGGCGGCGGTCAGCTTTTTTTGCAGGAAGGGGATGACGGGGGTACAGGCGATCATAGCGACGATCAGAATGAACAGGTAGCTCTTCAGGGTATAGTGAGCGTTGTCCCCGTTGAAGCCGTTGGCTCCCCCGAACAGGGAGCGCAGAGCGTGACCCATGAGGGTCATATCGTCAAAGCGGAACAGGAGCCATCCGAACCACACCACCGCCAGGGTGTACAGACGGCGCAGGTGAACCGTGAGGCTCTTTTCGGATTTCTGCCACTTGAACACGTACTTCTCCAGCACCAAAAACAGGGCAAAGTACAGTCCCCACAGGATGAAATTCCAAGACGCGCCGTGCCAAAAGCCCGTCAGAGCCCAAACCACCAGCAGGTTGAAAATATGCCGTCCCTTGGAGCAACGGTTGCCGCCCAAGGGTATGTATACGTAGTCACGGAAGAAGGAGGACAGGGAGATGTGCCAGCGTCTCCAGAAGTCGGTGACAGACTGAGCCGCATAAGGATAGTTGAAATTCTCCTTGAAGTGGAAGCCGATCATACGGCCCATGCCGATGGCCATATCCGAATAGGCCGAGAAATCCAGATAGATCTGGAGCATGTAGGCCGTCACGCCGAGGAACACGCCCAGAGCCGAGACCTGTCCCGCCGTCAGCTTGTCCGCTGTCAAGAGAGAATCCGCCACCGTTGCGCAGGTATTGGCCAGCACCGCCTTCTTGCCAAGACCCACCGTGAAACGGAGCAGACCGCTGAAGGTCTCATCCAGAGACACGGTGCGGCGGTCGATCTCTTTTTGCACGTCCACGTAGCGGACGATGGGGCCTGCGATGCATTGATGGAACAGAGCGGCGTAAAGAAGGAGCTTGCCGTAGCTCCGCTGGGGAGGGGTCCCACCGCGGTAGACGTCCACCACGTAGGAGATGAGCTGAAAGGTGTAGAAGGAGATACCGATGGGCAGAGCCACCTTGGGGATCAGATTCTCCAGCCCGAACAGGGCGCAGAAGGTATCGGTGAAGAATCCTGTGTACTTGAAGATCACGAGAAGCCCCAGACACATACCCACGGTTACGACGAGGAACGCCTTCTTCCCCCCCTTGCCGCCCTCGTTATGAAGGGGAGCGGGATTACAGGACCAGATGAGATGAGCGCCCACGAAGCAGATGAGGGTCTCGAGGCACAAAAGCAGCACGAGCGGCGGACCTCCCCATGCGTAGAAGATCAGGGAAAAGACCAGCAGGACGGTGTTTTTGGCCTTGATGGAGGGGGCGAGAGCGTAGACTCCATAGCAAAGCACCAAAAAGGCAAAAAGAAAGAACAAACTGGAAAAAACCATATATGGAAACCTCCGACAGAGTGAAACGCAGGGTGTAGTGGTATCCTTTTTATTATAGCACACCCGCCATGGATTTGCAAGGATTTTTCCTCCCCTTGAAAAAATTTCCTGTTCATTCTTTGATTTTTGACGCCGCCATCTTGACAGAACCTCCCTTTCGATGTATAATAGGGGTATATTCTATGGAAGAGTAAAAGCGTGGGCGTCAAGTGTCGACGGGACGGGGAGTTGCCTGTCGGACGAAAGGGCTCTCGGGTGGAGACACACCCAAGAGCAACCTGCGGTTCTCGCTTTGCATCCCGCTTCGTTTGGCTACTGGTCGTACCCTTCCCCTGTGTGGAAGTCTACCTCCTTTCCCGCCCAATGTCGTCGGGGAAGGAGGTGTTTTTATGTCCGTTCCCGCAAATTCCGCCGATAATAACCACCGTACCGCCGCCAGATCCGCCCTCAAGCGGCTGGTGTTGGGGGCCATGCTTGCCGCCATGAGCGTGGTCATCGGTATGTTCTGCAAGAGCTTTCTCAACTTCGGAGGAGGGCTTTGGCGTGTCACCTTCGAGAACCTGCCCATCATTCTGGCGGGAATTTTTCTCGGCCCGATTACGGGCGGCATGGTGGGTATCGTCTCGGATCTGACCAGCTACCTTTTATCCCCCCAGATCTATCCCCCCAATCTTATCGTCACCCTCGGCGCCTGTACTGTAGGCGTGGTCTCAGGACTCATGGCCAGGTTCGTGATCCGTCAGCATACCCCAAGACAGATCATCTTATCCGCCGCCACCGCCCATATCCTGGGCTCTATGATCATCAAGCCCATCGGTCTCTACCAATTCTACCAATGGGCCGTGCTGGTGCGCATCCCCCTGTATTTGGTGATCGCCCCTCTGGAAATCTTCCTCCTCTGCCTTCTGTGGAGACAGAAGTCCTTCCGAAAATTGTTTGAAAAGATATAAATCGGGGTTTATCGGGGAGATTAATATATGTACTTTTCTCTCCCTGTCGAGGGAAAAGTACCAAAAGAGCGCCACGCAAGGGAGGCCCCCGGGGTGCCTCCCTTACGGAACCCACCACCTGCGCGCGCGACCCCTTCGCCCGGGTCGGGGCGAAGGGGTCTGAATGCGCGGAAGGTCGAGGATATCAGATGGCCCGCACGAACGGCGGAGCGCCGTCCGCGCGGAACACGCCCGAAACGCGGAGAAGAACGAGGAAACTCATTGCACATCCCCGCGAATCAGCCAAACCCGCGAGCTCAGCGCTCCGCCGAGGTTGCGGACCTCTGGCGACCCGTGAAGTGACGGCGCATAAGGCCTTTTTG
>JAFXJW010000100.1 GCA_017532045.1 Clostridia bacterium
AAAAGGGCGCGCCGGACAGGGGATAGGATTCTTAAGGAAAGTACCCGGGTACTTTCCTTAAGTGGCGATTCTTTTGGTACTTTTCTTTCGCCACGGAAAGAAAAGTACAGAATCCCATCTCCCCGATAAACCCAAATTTATATCACAGGAAGGAGGCTTTCCATGCCCGCTTTCATTGAACTTCTAAAATCCATCCTCTACGGCATCGTGGAGGGCATCACCGAGTGGCTGCCCATATCCTCTACGGGTCACCTCATCCTGCTGGGCGAGGTGTGCCCCCTTTCGGTCTCCCCCGCCTTCTCCGAAATGTTCGACGTGGTCATTCAGTTGGGAGCTATCCTGGCGGTGATCTTTCTGTTCTTCCGCAAGCTCAACCCCTTTGCTCCCTCCAAATCCCCCGTGGAAAAGAAGAACACCTGGGGTCTGTGGCTCCGTGTCTGCGTGGCGGTGATCCCCTCCGCCGCTGTAGGTGTCCTGCTGGACGACTGGCTGGACGAGCATCTCTACAACTACGTCACCGTGGCCGTGGCTCTGGTGGTCTACGGTATCCTCTTCATCCTCATTGAAAAATTCAAGCCCGCCGACAGAGCTCAGGTGACCCGGGTAGAAGACATCGACTACAAGCTGGCCTTCCTCATCGGCGCATTCCAGATGCTGGCTCTCATCCCCGGCACCTCCCGCTCGGGCTCCACCATTCTGGGCGCTATGCTGCTGGGCTGCTCCCGAGTCGCCGCCGCCGAGTTTTCCTTCTTCATGGCCATCCCCACCATGCTGGGGGCGAGCCTTTGAAGGTCGTCAAGCTCTTTGCGGACGGCGTGACCGTCACCTCCTTGGAATGGGGAGTTCTGGCCGTGGGTTGCGCCACCGCCTTTCTCGTTTCCCTGGCCTCCATCCGCTTCCTCATGGACTTCGTAAAAAAGCACAGCTTCGCCTCCTTCGGGTGGTACCGCATCGCCCTGGGCGTGCTGGTGCTGGGCTATTTCATGATATTCGGGAGGTGATCTGCCTTGTCGCATAAGGAAAAGCTGATCATTCCCTACCCCGTGGTGGTGGAGGGCAAATACGACAAGATCCGTCTGTCCAATATCATAGACGCCCGGATCATTGTCACCGACGGCTTCGGCATCTTCAAGAAGGAGGAAAAGCGACTCCTGCTCCGCCGCCTGTCCTCGGCCTCCCCCCTCATCGTGCTGACCGACAGCGACGGAGGGGGCAAGGTCATTCGCTCCCACCTGTCGGGCATCCTCCCCAAGGATCGCATCATCCCTCTGTACATACCCCAGATCAAGGGCAAGGAAAAGCGCAAGGAAAAGGCATCGGCCGCAGGCACTTTGGGAGTAGAGGGCATGGAGGATTCCCTGCTCTACGATCTCTTCCTCCCCTTTGCCCACGCCGAGGGAACTCCTCTGACCCGAGCCGCCGAGAACCCCCTGTCCAAGATGGATCTCTACGAGGACGGGCTGACGGGTGGGGTCAATAGCGCAGAAAAGCGAGACGAGCTGGCCGTCAAGGTGGGGCTTCCCAAGGGCATGAGCGCCAACGCCCTCCTGGAGGCTCTCAAGCTGCTCCTAACCTATGACGAATACCTCTCCCTCGTAGGACGAGCAACCAAATAAAGGGACGGAGCGTACCCGAGGGTACGCTCCGTTCCTTTATAAACAATTCAACTTTGGGTTTATCGGGGAGATTAATATATGTACTTTTCTCTCCCTGTCGAGAGAAAGGTACCAAAAGAGCGCCACGCAAGGGAGGCCCCCGGGGTGCCTCCCTTACGGAACCCACCACCTGTACGCGCGACCCCTTCGCCCAGGTCAGGGCGAAGGGGTCTGAATGCGCGGAAGGTCGAGGATACCCGATGGCCCGCACGAACGGCGGAGCGCCGTCCGCGCGGAACACGCCCGAAACGCGGAAAAGAACGAGGAAACTCATCTCACATCCCCGCGAATAAGCCAAACCCGCGAGCTCGGCGCTCCGCCGAGGTTGCGGACCTCCGGCGACCCGTGAAGTGACGGCGCATAAAGCCCTTTTGCCCCCCGGCAAAAG
>JAFXJW010000101.1 GCA_017532045.1 Clostridia bacterium
ATAAAGCCGCGACGGGTGCCCAGTCTCTCTCTCTGAGCCTTGATGACCTCAAGATGCTCGGGGTTGATCTCGGGAATAACCATAGGCACGTCGGGAGTCCAGCGGTGAGCCGAGTTGTTGGAGACTACGGGGATCTCGGCCTTGGCGTACTTCTCCTCCAGAGCCTTGACCTCGTCCTTCTTCATATCCACGGCGCAGAATACGAAAGCGCACTTTTCCTTCATGATTTCGATGTCAGCCTCGGCATCCACCACGATCATGTCCTTGTACTCCTCGGGCATGGGGGTATCCAGCTTCCAGCGGCTGCCGATGGCCTCGGCGTAGGTCTTGCCTGCGGAGCGGGGGGAGGCGGCCAGAGCGGCGACCTCAAAGTAGGGGTGATCGTGAAGCAGGGTCAGAAAGCGCTGGCCTACCATACCGGTAGCGCCGACCACGCCGACCTTCATCTTTGCGTTGCTCATTGTATGTACCTCGTTTCTTGGGATGAAAAATAAATATGGTACATTATATCACATTGTGTGACGGAATGCAATAGGAAATCAAGAAAAATATGTCCGCAAATAAGAAATTTCTCCATCCGACCCACCTCGGGCGGGAAGGGATGCCGTCTCGGGGGAGGCGGGGGACTCCACGGGGCAAAAAAGAAGAATTTTCTGCAAAAAGTCTTTCAAATGTCCTTGCAAAAAAGCGGGAAGTGTGTTATAATAAAATAGCATATGTTTACATGTGTTTACATGCATGAAGAATCGTATTCATTGGAGGTGATTTGATGCATACCGAGTCCATGACCGCAGGTCTTCGCGAGGGCTTTTCCAACGAGGAGTATATCCGTCTGCAATCGGCCAAGATCCGTGAGCGTATCGAGACCTTTGGCGGTAAGCTCTATATGGAGTTTGGCGGCAAGCTCTTCGACGATTACCACGCATCCCGTGTTCTTCCCGGCTTTAAGCCCGACAGTAAGCTCCAGATGCTCTGCGCCCTGAAGGATCAGGCCGAGGTGGTCATCTGCATCAATTCCGCCGACATCGAGAATAACAAGTACCGGGGAGACCTGGGCATTACCTATGACCGAGAGGTTCTTCGCCTCATTGACAGCTTCCGTCAGGTAGGGCTCTACGTGGGTAGCGTGGTCATGACCCGCTATACCGGTCAGCACGCCGCCGACGCTTTCAAGAAGACCATGGAGTCCCTGGGCGTGAAGGTCTACCGCCACTACAACATCAACAATTACCCCAAGGACGTGAACTATATCGTCAGTGAGGAGGGCTTCGGTCGCAACGATTATATTGAGACCACCCGCTCTCTGGTCATCGTCACCGCCCCCGGCCCCGGAAGCGGCAAGATGGCTACCTGCCTGTCCCAGCTTTACCACGAGCATAATCGGGGACTGACCTCGGGCTATGCCAAGTTTGAGACCTTTCCCGTGTGGAATCTCCCCTTGAAGCACCCCGTGAATCTGGCCTACGAGGCCGCCACCGCCGACCTGGCCGACGTGAACATGATCGACCCCTACCACCTGGAGGCCTACGGTACTCTTGCCGTCAACTACAACCGTGACGTGGAGATCTTCCGTGTGCTGAACGCCATTATGACCCGTATCTTCGGCTCTTGCCCCTACAAGAGTCCCACCGATATGGGCGTAAACATGGCGGGCAACGCCATTTACGACGACGAGGCCGTGTGCGCCGCCTCCCGTCAGGAGATCCTTCGCCGCTACTACAAGACTGCCTGCGCCCATTGTAAGGGCAACGCAGAGAAGGCCGAGCTGCAAAAGATCGAGCTGCTCATGGAGGAGGCGGGTGTCACCGCCGCCGACCGTCCCGTGATCTCCGCCGCCCGTGCCGTGGCCGACCGTACGGGAGGCCCTGCCGTGGCCATTCAGCTTCCCGACGGACATATCGTGACGGGTAAGACCTCCGAGCTTTTGGGCGCATCCTCTGCGGCCCTTCTGAACGCCCTCAAGTACATCGCCCGTATTCCCGACAAGATCGATCTCATCTCCCCCGAGGTCATCGCGCCCATTCACCACCTGAAGGTGGAGCATTTGGGCTCCAAGAACCCCCGTATGCACACCGACGAGCTGCTCATGGCTCTGTCCATCTGCGCCGTCACCGACAAGTACGCCGCCATGGCCATTGAGGAGCTGAACAACCTCCGTGGCAGTGAGGTACACTCCACCGTGATCCTCGCCCACGCCGACGACAAGCTTTTCGGCAAGCTGGGTACCTACGTGACCTGCGAGCCCGTGTTCGAGGCAAAAAAGCTGTTCCACGGATAAATCGAAACGAAAAGCCGTCCCGCCAAGATTTTGGCGGGACGGTTTTGTCATTTCTCCACCCACGGAGAGAACATTCGACACCTCTGCTTGCGAAACAGGATGATCATTTCCTGCAGGGTGTGGGGGGGAAGCTCCAGCTTTTTGCCCAGACAGGCGGGGCAAAGGATATGGGTGGTCTTTCTGTCGGTCAGCTTGTAGTTGAGGGCGGCCTCGTCCCCCGTCATGGGGGAATCGCACTCGGCGCAGTAGGCGTCGGCGGGGCGCCCCACGGCTACGGGCTTGGGATAGCGTTCCATAGGGATCAGTACTTTCTGCGGTCACGGATGTACCTCGCACGGTAGACCTTGCAACCGTGCGGGGGGACGTAGAGGAGGAAGTCCTCCCGTCTGGGGGCGTGAGTCTCTCCGGTGATCACGTCGGTCAGCTCCAGCTTGACACCCGAGTTGGCAGGCACGCCCATCTCGGAGAAGGTGATCTCGGTATCGTGGGGGTGCTGGTGGGTGTTGAACACGCCAATGGCGAATTCCCCGTCGGACAGGTGACGGATGAAGACGTAGTAGCCGTTGTCGTCACGGATCTTGAGGGGAGGACGGCACTCAGCGTCCTGATTCAGGCGGAGCAGCTCCTTATGCTGGAGGAGGGTACGGTATTCGTCGGAGACCTTGCGCAGATCTGCACCCATCATGAGGGGAGCGCCGCAGAAGCACCAGAAGGCGAACTGGGTCTCGTACTCGGTGTAGTTGTTGCAGTCCTCACGGCCTACGTGACCCTGACCCGCCATGCCGATGGTGAGCATATCCATATCGTTGAAGCAGCCTGCGCCGTTGGCGTTGAAGTTGTTCACCTGGCTCTGCATGATGTGGGCGGTGGAGGCGAAGTTGTCCACGATGTCGTAGGTGGAGCGGTACATATGAGCGCCGATGCTGCGCATCCAGTTCCAGGGATCATGCGCGCCCCAGTTACAGGCCGAGAACAGGATGTCCCGTCCCGTGGAGCGGAGAGCCTGGGCCATGGTCAGGTAGCGGTGCTGGCAGTTGCCGAAGCTGGGGAAGAAGCAGAAGTCGTACTTCAGGAAATCCACGCCCCAGGAGGCGAAGGTGCGGGCGTCCTGGAACTCGTGGTCGAAGGAAGCGGGATAACCGGCGCAGGTGCGGGTACCGGCGCAGGAGTACATACCGAACTTCAGACCCTTGGAGTGAACGTAGTCGCTCAGATACTTCATGCCGTGGGGGAACTTCTCGGGGTCGGCCACCAGGTTGCCCTTGTCGTCTCGCTCGGTGAGGGACCAGCAGTCGTCGATGACTACGTACTTGTAGCCCGCATCACGGTAGCCCTTCTCCACCATGACGTCGGCCATCTCCATCACCATCTGCTCGGTGATGTTGGGGCCGAAGGTGTTCCAGGTGTTGAAGCCCATAGGAGGAGTCTTTGCGAGGATTGCCATAGTTGTATTCTCCTTTTCGGATAAATAATTTCAAATTCGGGTTTGTCGAGGGGGCTTCGCCCGACCTCGCGCCCGCAGGGCGCATATCGAATTCCGCAGGAATATATCGAGTGCCGCAAGGCACATATCGAGTCCCGTAGGGACATATCGACATCTTTTTTCGTCGATATACACCCTTCGGGTGTTCGATAT
>JAFXJW010000102.1 GCA_017532045.1 Clostridia bacterium
TGCGACGTCGATCACCGACCTCTCGGCAATCATCAACTCATCGGGAATCACCGCCGAGGGCAAGGATCAGCTTTTTCTCTATTTGATTTTGTTTGTGGCTCTCTCGGTATTCGTTGCCGCTATCGGACGCAGAAGCAAGCCTCCGCTTGTTGTTCAAACACCGAAAGAAAAACGAAATCTGAGCAAACGAACCATCGTTGCATCTGTTGCCATTCTCCTGTTTATACCGTTGACCATCTTTGCAGGCATCTTCTACTTGGAGGATCGGCACTACAACTTGGTCGCCGTTCTCGTTCTGCTTGAATGTATGCTCCCATTTATGCTTGTGTTCGAGGGTCGAAAGCCTAAGGCGCGTGAGCTTGTAACGATTGCTGTGCTGTGCGCCATCGGTATCGCAGGACGAGGTCTGTTTTTTATGCTTCCGCAGTTCAAGCCGGTTCTCGCACTCACCATTATCGCAGGCGTTGCCTTTGGCGGAGAGGTAGGATTTTTGGTGGGAGCGATGACTATGCTGACCTCGAATATGATCTTCGGACAAGGCCCGTGGACGCCGTGGCAGATGTTTGCTATGGGTATCATCGGCTTTCTTGCGGGTGTGCTATTCAAAAAAGGATGGCTTCGCCGCACGAGAGCATCCCTTGCCGTGTTCGGTGCGTTCACCGCAGTCATCATTTACGGCGGTATTATGAACCCCGCCGCTGCTATGATGATGTCGAGCGAAGCACTCAAATGGGAGACCATCCTCGCCTGCTACGTAACCGGACTCCCCATGGATCTCATCCACGGCTTTGGCACGGTCATCTTCCTTATGATCGCCGCAGAACCGATGCTGGAGAAGATGGATCGGATTAAAGTTAAGTATGGATTGGTAGAGTGATTTTTATCGAACAAAGCCGCTATCAAAGCGTGATTGCACGCCACGATAGCGGCTTTCTCTTTTCATAATTTCCACAAAACCTATTGACAAACTTTCTTTCGTGTGCTATAATTACCACACGGTACAATTGTACCTTGTGTAATTTGGAGGCATTTATGAATAAGTGGAGTCCCGAGAGGGCAGAGGCGATCCGCCAATTTATAGACGAATATTTCATGGAGAACCGCAAGTCCCCGACGGTGCGCGACATCGCGGTGGGCACGGGTATCTCAAAGACCTCGGTGCAGAGATACCTCACCGATATGAAAGAGCACGGCGAGATCGAGTACAACGGTCGCCGCAGCATCGGTACAAATCTCTCTCGCAATATGTTTGAAACCACTCCCGCGATTCGATACGATTCTACCGTGTCCTGTGGGTTGCCGAGTGAACCGAACGTGGAAGAAGCGGACATTATTCCTCTCCCCACTGCGCTTGTCGGTGAAGGAAAGTTTTTCATTCTGACTGCCAAAGGTGACTCGATGACGGGCATTGGAGTTGACGATGGTGATCTCGTTATCGTGCGCGATCAGAACACTTGCAGGGACGGAGATTATGCGGTGGTTCTTGTTAATGGAAGCGAAACGCTGCTCAAAACGATAACTTATCTTCCCGATGAAAAAGCATATTTGCTTCACGCAGAGAATCCAGATTACGATGATCGCATCGAGCGTAACGTTCAGATTCAAGGAGTAGCAACACAAGTTATAAAGAAACTTTGACAGCGCTTTGCTTGTCTATCAGTCTTATGGCATCACGCGATCGCGTGTGTCTTCCTTCGGATTGATCACATGCATCACTTCGTGATGATTCCATCCAAGGCTTACGCCCTGATTCCATACAGACCTTCGGTCTGATTCCATACACGCCTTCGGCGTGATGTGGATGCGAGAGATCAGCGCAGGAAAAAATTGCTTCCTCCCTTTATCGGGTATTTTCCACCACTTTGACGTGAAAATATAGCCCTCAAAAAAACTTTCCTCCACCCTATTGACATCGTTTTTGAGTGTGTTATACTCGATTTATAAGAACGAAGAAGGAGAAAACCGATGAGAAAATTCATTTCCGTTTTGCTGTGTTTGTTTATGCTTCTGACACTGTTTTCTTGCGAAATGACTAACGATAAACATGATATTTCCACGCCCAACGAAACGGATTGCGAACCACCGAATGAAACAGATGATAACGGGAATGAGAACAAGGACATCATGCTTTCCGAAGCAGAAAAAGCCATGGAAATGTACGAATCTGTTCTTAAAAACGAAGTCAAAGTGTATGAAACAGATATTGAAGAATACGGCTATCTGAAGGATTGTAAAACTCCATATGACAGAATACCTCTGACTGATTGTGAGCAATTAAAATATGCTTATACGGATATAGATCATGACCGTATAAACGAGCTTGTGTTGGATTGCGGTGATACCCTGATCCTGCGATATTACGAGGGGACGGTGTATGTTTACTCCTTTACGTTCAGAAACATGTATTACCTCCATACGGACGGCTCATATGCTTGGAATCACACCGGAGAGAATTTTGAATACGGTGAAAGTCGGATATATTTTGAAGGCGCAGAGCTGAAAACCAAAAAGCTGTACCGTGTCGTCAACGACGGCGAGCCCAACGCGGAATATTATATTGAGGAAAAACAGGCAACGCAAGAGGAGCTCCAAAATTATATTGGGGATACGCCCAAAGCAACGGTAGAATTTTTCCCGCTCGAGGTACCGTGGCGAAAAATAATCACCTGCGAGGAGGCCCTGGAGATCGCATCGGAATATTGGGGAGTAGAGGATGGATTCACCGACTATGGCGCAGGATCCATGTGGATTTGCCGCTTTATATTATTAGATCCTCCCTCGTCCACCGGTGGGTATTATCACATCGGATTGCAAACAGATCACTACGGGAGAGATCAAAATGACCTACGAGTGCTTTTGAGTAGTAGCATGAAGCATCTTTTTGTGGGTTCTGTGACGGGGAAATGCCAAGACTACGCGCCAAGTTGTAGTCATGAGGCCATGTCCGGTGAGGAAGCCTTGGAGATCGCCGAGGAATACTGGTATGAACTCTACGGCATCCGCCCCGGTGATACGGACAGCGAAACGGGCTATCCCTACGCCATCATTCCCCAAAACAGCGATCATACCCACTACCGTTTCGCCTTATCCTGGCTGGTTGAGGGCACCCATTTCTCCACTCTGGAGATCATCTACATCGACGCCTTTACGGGGGAGATTACCGATGATGTGGGCGACAAGGGCTGACGCCCCCCGTGCTTACATAGACCCACGAAAAAGGGAGCCACGCCGTGGCTCCCTTCCCTATTTACCGCTTATCAAACAACGCTCTGCGCCGAGTGGAATGCCGCATCATGGCTCGCATTCCGTCGATATCCTCGGCCTCCAGCATAGCCTTGAGACCGTTGAATTTGTGGATGAACATATCCATCTGCTCCAGCAACACGTCCTTGTTCGCCACAAATAGCTCGCTCCACATCAGGTCGTTGATCCTTGCGATACGAGTCAGATCGCGAAATGAATCGCCCGTAAACTTCTCCATATCCTCTTTGTCGTTGCAGGTCATCAGGGTAATGGCGATGCAGTGAGTCAGCTGCGAGAGGAAGCCGATCATTTCGTCATGCTCCTCGGGAGAGAGGGTAGTAACATTGGAAAAGCCGAGAAGTCTGCCCAGCTCGATGCATGTCTGTACCGCCTCGGGGGTATTTCTCTCGGTGGGAGTGACGATGTAGTTGGCACCGATAAACATTTTGTCAGTGCTGTTCTCCACACCCGACACCTCCCGTCCGGCCATAGGATGGGCGGCAACGAACTCCACATCGGGGCGGAGCATCTCCTGGATCCGATACACGATGCTGCGCTTAACGCCCGTTACGTCGGTAATGAGGGCGCCGCTTTTGAGAAGCCCTTGGTTTTTTTCGATCCATTCTACGAATACGTGGGGATATAGGGCAAAGATCACGAGATCCGCCTCCCCGATGAGACGCCGGTCCGTATCGGTCGTGCCCTCGTCAATGATGCCCTCGCGCAGAGCGTAATCGATGGAGCTTTGCTCTAAAGTCAAGGCACTGATATGAAAGCCGTATCGCTTCAGTGCCCTTGCGTAGCTACCGCCCAACAGACCGAGACCCACGATGAGTATCTTTTTACTGACATCAACAATCATACAAGGCCTCCTTATATCTCGGTATGAGGCGCAAACGTCCCCGCAACCTTGAGCTTGTCGCAAACGAGGCTTAACTCCTCCAGCATCTGCCTGCCGTTTTCGGTGTCGGTAGTGCCGTCGACCTCTACGTAGAAATAGTACTGCCAGGAGTGCTTCTTCATGGGGCGGCTACGCAGGGCAGTCATGTTGTAGCCGTATCGGCCGATAATGCCGATGGCGTTTGCCAATGAGCCTGCCTCATGCTTTACCGTGAACATCAGCACCGTGCTGGACAGAGCGGGGGACTCTGCCCGCACCTTGGACAGGACAGCGAAGCGGGTGGTGTTCTCGCCGCTCTTGTTGATATTGGCCTCCAGTACCTTCAGACCGTAGATCTCGGCAGTCTCCAAGCTGGCGATGGCGCCCAGGGACTTTTTCCCCGACTCGGCTACGGTCTTAGCCGCCAGGGCGGTGTTGTTCGCCTCCTCGGTGGCAAAGCCCCGTAGCTTGATGTAGTCGTGGCACTGGCTGAGGGCCTGTGGATGGCTGGTGACCTTCTTGATGTCCTCTACCGTTGTATCGGGAAGACCCAACAGGTTCTGGTGGATCTCCAGCTCGTAGATGCCGTTGACAAACAGGCTTCCCGAGAAGATGAGGTCCATGGTCTGACCCACCTCCCCCGCATAGCTGTTCTCGATGGGCAGCACCGCCACGTCGCACTCGCCGCGGTTCACGGCGTCGTAGGCCGCCTTGAAGTCACTGTGGGACACACGGTTCCCCTCGGGGAATATTCTGCCTGCGGCCACGTGGGCAAAGGCTCCCTCCACCCCGCTGTACGCCACCTTGAGCCCGCTTTGCATACGGCGCTGGTAAGCACGGGAGAGGGACATAACCTTTGTGAGAAAATCCACGTAGTAGCTCTTCAGAATTTCGTCGTCTACGAGAGCCGCATTTTGCTCAATGACCGCCGCTTCTCTTTTCTGATCCAGAATGGGCAGTCCCAGCTCCTTCTTATGCTCGTAGACCGTCTCGGCGGCTCTCATGCGCCTGACGAACAGCTCCGCCATCTGCGCATCTACCTTGTTGATGATGTTCCTTGCTTCGTCTAATTTATTCGGCATGTTCATCCGTTCCTTTTCATGAAAGCTTTTCGGCAATGTCCAGAATCAGGCGCTCGGTCTTCTCCCAACCAAGGCAGGGGTCGGTAATAGACTTACCGAACACGTGTTCTCCAATACCCTGCGCGCCGTCCTCCAGGTAGCTCTCGATCATGAGGCCCTTGACGAGCCCCTTGATGTCGGGGTTCTGGTTGCGGCTGTGGACGATGTCCTTGGCGATGCGGATCTGCTCCAGATACTTTTTACCCGAGTTGTTGTGGTTGGTGTCCACGATCACCGAGGGATTGACGAGGTTGGACTTCTCGTACAGCTCGCGAACACGGAGAAGATCCTCGTAGTGGTAGTTGGAGACGCTTCTGCCGGCGTAGTCCTGGAAGCCGCGGAGAATGGCGTGGGCGTAGGGATTTCCCTCGCTGGTGACCTCCCAGCCACGGTAGAGGAAGGTATGGCCGGACTGGGCGGCCACGATGGAGTTCATCATGACGCCCAGATCGCCGCCTGTGGGGTTCTTCATGCCCACGGGGACGTCGATACCGCTGGCCACCAGTCTGTGCTGCTGGTTCTCCACCGAGCGTGCGCCCACGGCTACGTAAGCGAGCAGATCTGACAGGTAGCGGTAGTTTTCGGGGTAGAGCATTTCGTCTGCGCAGGAAAAATCGAAGTCCCGCAGCGCCGCCAGATGCAGCTCACGAATGGCCACGATGCCCTTGTACATATCGGGCTTGGCGTCTGGATCGGGCTGGTGGAGCATCCCCTTGTAGCCCTTACCCGTGGTACGGGGCTTATTGGTGTAGATGCGGGGGACAATGATGATCTTGTCCGCCACCTTCTCCTGAATCCTGCGCAGTCTGGAAATATATTCAAGCACAGGCTCTCTATGGTCGGCAGAGCAAGGGCCGATGACGAGGATGAACTGATCCGATCTGCCGTCGAACACGGCGCGGATGCTCTCGTCTCTCTTTGCCTTGACCTGCTCCATGCGGGGAGTCAGAGGGTACTCCTTCTTCACGTCCTGGGGGATGGGGAGCTTTCTGTGGAAATTCATGGACATTGTTTTGTACCTCTTTTCTTAAAACAATCGTATTGAAAATAAAAAGCCCGCCCTTCGATCTGCTGTAAAGCACGACGAACGCGGACTGACCGTATTGCTCTTCGGTGTGATCAAGCACCGAAGCTCACAAAAGACGGGCAGCCCTTAGCAAAATAAAAAAAGTAGCAACAGAATTGACTCATGACTACGGCTACGCCTCCTTCGTGATGGATTGCTTCACATTATACACCCGTCGGGGGGGATTTGTCAATAACTTTTCGGTATTTTTCGAAAAAGTTTTTGGGGTTGGGGGGATTTTGGAGGAGATAAGGTGCGGGTGGACGTTGAACATCCTCACATCGCATCCTCGCTATGCGAGGGGGGGCAAGAGGACTTGAGTCTCAGCGCGACGACGCGAAGCCGCCTTCGATGCGCCTTCGCTACGCGCCTCGGTCAGTCGCGGCTCTGACGTGCCACCGGCACGTCATTCACTACCGCTCCCCTTCAAGTCCTCTTGTGCTAAACCGCATCAAAAACAAAAAGGAGCCGCTATGCGACTCCTTTTTGTTTTTGGTGCGGGCAAGAGGACTTGAACCTCCACCGAGTTGCCCCGACTAGAACCTGAATCTAGCGCGTCTGCCAATTCCGCCATGCCCGCGCGGAACAGGGGGTATTATAGCATATTCGGTGGGGTTTGTCAATAGGTTTTGGGGAAAAAGTTTAAGTTTTTTGCGATCTGTTGCGGCGGATCAGGAAGACCACGCCGTAAAAAGCGGTTATGTAGACGATGAACAGAGATACGACAGCGATGGGGTACAGGATGGGACTACCGCCCAGCAGGTTATAGAGAATATCGTAGGGGGTGCCGTCGCCTTGCATAAGGAACATGTAGTTGGTGTCCCAGAGAACGTTGGAAAGGTAGGCGGGGACGCAGAAAACACCCAGAATGAGGTAGGTGATCCAGACGTTCCGCTTCTTCAGATTGGCCAGACCTGACAGGCCGATGTACAGGGAGGAGAAGGCCGATATGCAGTGGGTCACGGCCGAAGCTACGTTGTCTATGGACAGGACGGGGTAGCAGGCGTAGTTCTGGCCTGCGCCTACGGTGCCGAGGACACCGCCCAGAAGGCCGAGGATCAGTACGAAGTCCAAGGCGGCCTCCCGCAGACGTCCCTTGGCAAAGGCGGCCAGGGGAATGGTGATGAGCTGGATGCTGCATAAAAACAGGGGGAGGAGGTTGTGCCACGAGGTGGAGGGGTCATCGCTACGGTAGAGCATGACCACGATCTTGAAGATCTCCACGGCGTCCATCAGGATGGCGGCGATGATCAACGTGCGGTTTTTGACTCGGTCGTCTCGATCCTTGTTTCGGATTCCCAAAAGCACGGCCAGGACGAGGGTGGTCAAAACCAGGCCGATGGTGAAGATGAGATGTTGGGGCGAGAGGTATCCCTCGGGCTCACGGGTATAGCCGCCGATGCCGAGAAACTCTTTCATGGGGGACTCCTTTCCGTGAGGAACAGTACAATTTTGAGCGAGACACAATCGCCAAAAAATGACATCTCGCAACGCACCTATTATAGCACGAAAAAGTACAGCGAGGGGATAAAAAGCGAAAACTTAATTGTATTAAATTTCATGGAGCCATTTCTGCTGCGGTGACATTCAAATTTGGGTTTATCGGGCTGCGCCTGAAATGCAAAATGCAAAATGCAAAATCAGGAAACGGGAGAAGGGATCAGTGGAGATTGATGACAGCAAATACCCTTTGTGGACAAGAAATTTTTAAAGTTACAAATTGCCGCAATTTACCATTAGATTGGCTTTTGCGAAGCAA
>JAFXJW010000103.1 GCA_017532045.1 Clostridia bacterium
AGCGGTATATCGAACACCCGAAGGGTGTATATCGACGAAAAAAGATGTCGATATGTCCCTACGGGACTCGATATGTGCCTTGCGGCACTCGATATATTCCTGCGGAATTCGATATGCGCCCTGCGGGCGCGAGGTCGGGCAGAGCCCTGCAAACCCAAATTTGAAATCAACCTACAATAAGGAGAGTCATACACCATGAACGAACTGATCGCCATCCTCACCGACCTCCACGACGACGTGGATTTCACCACCGAGACAGGCCTTGTGGAGAACGGTATCCTCAATTCTCTGGATATCGTCACCCTCATCACCGAGATCAACGATAGGTTCGACGTCATGATCCCCGCCGAGGAGATCATGCCCGAGAATTTTGACTCCGCCGAGGCTCTGTGGGCTCTCATCAGCCGCCTGGACGAGGATTGATCCCGTGACCCTTACTTCATTTCCGTTTCTCGTCTTTGCGGCGGTCACGGTGCTTCTATACTACCTCGTCCCGAGGCGAGGTCAATGGATCGTTCTGCTGGTCGCCAGCGGCCTGTTCTACGCCGCGGCGGGAGGGTGGTATCTCCCCTTTATCCTGACTACCATTCTCACCACCTACGCCCTGGCGAGGGTGATCGAGAACCGTGCGAGGGCCGACGAGGACTACATAGCCGCCCATAAGACCGACATGGCCAAGGAGGAGCGGAAGGCCTACAAGAATACAGGCAAGAAGAAGCGGTATCGCATCCTGCTGGCGGGTCTTGTGCTGAATTTCGGTATCCTGGCGGTGCTGAAGTACACGGGCTTTACCGTCAGCATTGTCAACGACGTGCTGGGACTGTTCACCGACAGCGCCCTGACCGTCCCCTCCCTCATCCTCCCCCTGGGTATTTCCTTCTACACCTTCCGCTCCACCGCCTACCTCATCGACGTCTACCGAGGTAAGGCACAGGCCGCCAAGAATCTCGGGAAGTACGCCCTGTTCATCTCCTTCTTCCCCGCAGTCATGCAGGGCCCCATCTGCCGCTACAACGATCTGGCCACCCAGTTTGACACCCCCCATAAGGCTGAGTGGGACAACCTTTCGGCGGGACTTCTGCGGATGCTCTGGGGTATGTTCAAGAAGCTGGTGGTGGCCGACACCCTCATGGTGGCGGTTAAGACCATTATCGGTAAGCCTGATAGCTTCGGGGGCATGTACGTTCTGCTCCTCATCATCCTCTATTCCGCCGTGATCTACGGCGACTTTACGGGCGGCATTGACATCACCATCGGACTGTCCCGTATGCTGGGACTGAAGCTCGCCGAGAACTTCAACCGCCCCTTCTCCTCGAAATCCACCGCCGAGTATTGGAATCGCTGGCATATCACCATGGGATCCTGGTTTACGGATTACGTGTTCTATCCCCTGTCCATCTGCCCCTCCATGCAAAGGCTCACCAAGTGGAGCCGCGCCCACTTGGGCAAGGCCGTCGGTATGCGTTTCCCCGTGTATCTGGCTACCCTCGTGACGTGGTTCCTTACGGGTCTTTGGCACGGCGCGTCCTGGAACTTCATCGTGTGGGGACTTCTCAACGGTGTGATCATTCTGGTCTCCCGGGAGCTGGAGCCTCTGTATGCTAAGTTCCGTAAGAGATTCCCACGGCTTACCGCGTCGGCGGGCTACGGTCGCTTCATGTGCATCCGTACCTTCTTCCTCATGGGCGCTGTCCGTATTCTGGACTGCTACCGCAACGTCCCCGTGACTGCCAAGGCTTTCGCCTCCATCTTCTACGATTTCTCCCATTGGAAGGATCTCTTTGACGGCTCGGCCATGGAGAAGCTGGAGATCACCCTCCCCGTGTGGATCATCGTAGGGCTTTCTACGGCGCTGATCTACTTCGTCAGCCGCGCAGGGAAGGAGACCCCGGTGGCAGACCGCCTGAACAAACGCCCCGCCCTGTGGGCGCTGGCTTGTTTGGGACTGGCCGCCGCCGTGCTGATCTTCGGTAGCTACGGCATCGGCTTCGATGCGGGCGCCTTCATCTACCAAACGTTTTAAAGGGGTACAGACATGGATAACATAACTGGAAAGACCCCCAAAAAGACCCTGTGGCTTCGCACCCTGTGCATAGCCGTGGCCGTTCTGCTCCTGGCAGCCATCCCCGTGGTACTTGGCCCTGTGGTGGAGCCCAAGTATCTGACGGTGTCCAAGGAAGGAAGCCTTACCGAGGAATACTATGCCTCGGTGGCAGAGACCAATCACGACGTCCTCTTCATTGGAGACTGCGAGGTGTTCGAGTCCTTCGTCCCCGCTATCCTCTGGGAAGAGTACGGTATTTCCTCCTACGTTCGAGGCGGCGCTCAGCAGCTTACCTGGCATTCCTACTACATGCTGGAGGACGCCCTGCGCTACGAGACCCCGGGGGCCGTGGTGTTCAACGTGTATGCCCTCAAGTATGGCGAGCCCCAACGGGAGGAGTACAACCGCATGGCGCTGGACGGCATGGAGTGGTCGCCCACCAAGCTGGATGCCATTCGAGCCTCTATGACCGAGGACGAGGATGCTTTGTCCTACCTCTTCCCCTTCCTCCGCTTCCACAGCCGCTGGAGCGAGCTGACCGCCGAGGATTTCACATACGCCTACAAGGATAAACCCCTCGTGTCGGATAGCGGTTATCTTATGCAGACGGGGATCGTCCCTGCCGACACCCAAGCCGATTTCACCCCCGAGGTGCTGTTTGATCCTGCCCTCCCCGCCACGGCAATGGACTACCTGAACCGTATGCGTACCCTCTGCGAGGAGCGGGGAATCCGGCTCATTCTGATCAAAGCCCCCACCAACTTCTGGCGCTACCATTGGTATGACGAGTGGGATGAGCAGGTGGCCGCCTATGCCGCCGAGCATGATCTGACCTACTACAATCTCATTGGCTCATCCGAGGAGATGGGGCTGGATATGTCGGTGGACACTTACGATGCGGGGGCTCATCTCAACGTCTACGGCGCAGAGAAGCTGACCCGCTACTTCGGAAAAATTCTTCGGGACACCCACGACATTCCCGACGGGCGGGGCGATGCCGCCGCCTCGGCGGTATGGCAGAAGCGGGTGGACGCCTACTATGACCGCAAGGCTGCCATGGAGGCCGAGACTTCCAACGGGTAAGCCCAAACTCTACGAAAAAGAAAGGAAGCCATACCATGAAAATCTCTTTCCGCACTCTGTCCGTGATCCTCGCCGTTCTGATGCTCTCTGTTTGCTTTGTCGCCTGTGACGGCAAGAGCAACGCCTCGGAGCTGACCTTTAAGACCGCCGACGGCGTAGCCGTGACCATTGGAGCCGAGGCCGACCCCATCATTAAGAAGCTGGGCACCCCCGGCGCCGTTAATTCCTCCGAGTCCTGCGGCGGCTTTGCGGGGAAGGACTACGTCTACTCCTACGTGGGCTTCCGTGTTTCCACCACCCCCGCCGAGGGAGGGCAGATCATCTGCAAGGTGGAGCTGACCGACGACTCGGTCAAGACCCCCGAGGGTCTGTACATCGGCATGAGTCGCGCCGACGCGGAGGCCGCCATGAAGGGCTACAGTGTGGAGACCGTAGGCGTCAACCTGTCCTACAGCACTGAGACCGTCATGCTCAACGTGGCTTTCCGTGACGATTGTGTGAGCGGCATCATCTACGTGGCGAAGTAAACTTGGGGTTTATCGGGGAGATGGGATTCTGTACTTTTCTTTCCGTGGCGAAAGAAAAGTACCAAAAGAATCGCCACTTAAGGAAAGTACCCGGGTACTTTCCTTAAGAATCCTATCCCCTGTCCGGCGCGCCCTTTTGCCGGG
>JAFXJW010000104.1 GCA_017532045.1 Clostridia bacterium
ATGATATAAATCCCCTTCACGCCCCGCAGGGCATATCGCATCGAAGATATATCGCACGCGATAGCGTATATCGCAAATCCCGTAAGGGATTTATATCGCTGCGTAGTGTCCTTAAGGGCACTACGCATATGAGGTGTCCTTTTTCGTTGGGGGATCAATCCTCCACAGCCGCCTTCTGAGTCAGAATGGCATGCATGATAGCGGGGTCGAATTTGGGAACTCGGTGGTAGGTGTACAGGCCGTTGACCTCCTGCTCCACGTCGGTGAGCTGGGTGTAGCACAGAGCGCCCATCTTGGGATGGAACAGAATGGCCTCGGTCAGCCCCTTGAAGCGGGAGATGCACTCCTCCTCGGACTGAGGCGCCTGACCGTAGCCCCAGCCGGCGGCCTCCTGGGGAGCCCAGCGGATGCCGCCGTACTCGGATACGAAGGTGGGATGGGTGTGCATGGCGTCCTTAGGGCCGCCCCACCAATGGACGTTGTAGGTGCCGCCCTCGGCAAGGGGAGCCAGCTTGGCGGCAAAGGCCTCGGGATTCTGCTCGTAATCGTGGAGATCCATGATGTCGGTCAGCCCCTCGGTATGGGTCCAGCCCGATGCGTCGATGTACATACGGGTGGTGTCGTACTGGCGGGTGACGGTAGCCAGGAGCTTCACGAAGAGGGGGATCTGATCGTTTTGGGTCTCGTTGAGGGGACACCAGCCAATGATGGCGGGGTGGTTGAAGTCACGAGCCAGAATTTCGCACCACTCGGGGAGGAAGTTTTGGAAGACCGACTCGCGGGAGCTGTCCTGACCCCAGTTGGCATGCTCACCCCAGACGATGTAGCCCTTCTTGTCGCACAGGGACAGGAACAGGGGCTCGAAGACCTTCTGGTGGAGTCTTGCACCGTTGAAGCCCATGGCCAGAGAGCGGTCGATGTCGGCCTCCAGCTCGGAGAGGGTGGAGGCGGTGTAGATGCCGTCGGGGTAGAAGCCCTGATCCAGCACCAGTCTCTGGAACACGCACCTGCCGTTGAGGTAGAAGAAGCCGTCACGGCATTCGATCTTGCGCATACCGAAGTAGGACTGTACGGCATCCTCCCCCATGGTGAGGGTCAGATCGTAGAGACGGCCGTTGCCCACCTCCCACAGGTGCAGCTCGTTCAGCTCCACCTCGAGGACAGCCTTGCCGCCGTGGACGACGGTGGTACCCTCGCCCATGGCTTTGCCGTTGTAGGAGGCTTTTGCGGTCAGTGTCATGCCCTCGCCGCCTACGGTAAGAGCCTCAATGACCAGCTTTTGACGCTCGATGTCGGGGTAGTATTTGGTGGAGGCGATATAGTCGGTGGGGACGCACTCCAGCCACGTGGTCTGCCAGATACCCGTGGTACGGGTGTAGAAGCAGCCGAAGGACTCGTAGCGGGGGGATTGCTTGCCGCCGGGCTGGGTATCGTCGCGGAGGTGATCCCATACCCCCACGGTGAGGGTGTTCTCTCCCTCCTTCAGAGCCTTGGTGATGTCAAAGGAGAAGGCCACGTAGCCACCGGTATGGTCGCCCATATACTGCCCGTTGACCCATACCTTGGTGTAGTAGTCGCAGGCGCCGATGTGGAACAGAATCCGTTTGCCTGCCCAGTCCTCGGGGAGGGTCAGGGTCTTTCTGTACCATACGCTGTCGCAGAAGTCTACGTCACCGATGCCGGAAAGCTCGCTCTCCCGACAGAAGGGAACCGTGATGGTCTCGGAGAAGGGGGCGCCGTTCTGAAAGCCTCTCTGCTCACCGGTCTGGCCTCGGTCGGTCCGGTATTCCCAGGGGCCGTTGAGATTGAGCCAGTTGGCGTCGCCACGATCAAATTGGGGGCGGGGGAACTCGGGACGGGGGGCGTTGGGGGTGTACAGCATAAAAGCCACCTCTTTTCTGCAAATTTCTGTTTTCATTATACAGTTTGTGACAGAGTTTGTCAAGGGGGGAGAGGAAGATCGGGCGGCAATTTTATTTTCTGCTTTGGGGACGGAATTTCTGCGTAAAATATGCGAAAAACACTTGAAAATCTATCCAAAGTGTGGTATAATGTAATGGTCGATTTATATCTGCGCCGTCGTTGCGGAAGCCTGTCCGCAGGGGGCGCGTTTACGGAAAGGAAGGTGGATATCTTGTCAAGAGATGCCATTTCGAAGGTGTTGGCCGCCGAGGCCGAGGCGAGCTCCATCCGCATGCGCGGAGAGGCGGATGCCCGCGCCATGGTGGAGGCCTGTGAGAAGGCCTGCGCCGAGGAGCAGACCGCCGCGTTGAATAAGACCTCCGACGAGCTGGACGCTCGTCTGGACATGGTAAGAGAGAGGGCCGTGACCCTCATTATGAGAAGCCGAGAGGAGGCCGACGCCGACATCGAGGCCATGCAGACCGCCGCCCGTGAGAAGATGCGGGAGGCCGTCAAGCACATTGAGTGGGAGCTTACCGATATCTGATTCCCTCTGATGGGATCGGAACGAAGAAAGGATCATATACGTTATGTCCGTTTGTGTCATGAAAAAATTGACCGTTCTGGCGCCCGAGAGGGATGCGGACAGGCTGGTGCGCCGCCTCATGCGGCTCAGGTGCGCCGAGCTGTCTACGGTTCCCTTGGGGGATCTGCCCGACGGGGGGACGCTTCTGCGGTACGACTGCGACACCGCCCGCGCCGAGGCTGAGCGGCGGGTGGCCGCCGTCACTGCCGCCATTCCCCTGCTGGATGCCTATACGGCCAAGGCCAAGCCTTGGAACAGAAAACCAATTGCCGTCACCGCCGAGGAGTTTCGCAGCTCGGGGCGCTTTGACGCCGCCCGAGAGACCGTGGCCCAGGCCCTTTCTCTGGGAGAGCGTCGGGTGGCTGAGCAGAACGAGTACAATCGCCTTGCCGCCCTGTGTCGGGCCCTGACCCCGTGGCTGGATTATTCCCGCCCCCTGTCGGGAGAGGGTACGGCGCTGACCGAGGTGTGGCTGGGAACACTGCCAAGGAACACCCTTTTGTCCGTCGTCGACGACGCCCTTTCTGATCTCCACGCCGGCGTGGAGGAGGTGGCGCGGGACGAGGATTCGTTGTACGTCTCTGTGCTGACCATGAAGCAGGATGCCGACGCCACGGCGAGAGCCTTGGCCGGTCTGGGCTTTTTGCGGATCGGCTTTAAGGGCCTGCCCGACGAGAAGGCCACCGCCGCCGAGAATTTCGACCTTTGCCGGAAGGCCATGGACGAGCGGGACATTTCCATCCAGGTCATTGTGGATTCCCTGCGTCACCTGTCCGAGAGACTTCCCGAGTTGCAGGTGCTGTTCGATCTGGAGACCACTACCCTGACCGCTGCCAGAGAAAAGCAAAAGCTGGCCGCCACCGAGGAGTGTGTGGTGCTGGAGGGTTGGGTGCCCGC
>JAFXJW010000105.1 GCA_017532045.1 Clostridia bacterium
TTCAAACTCCCCGATAAACTGCAAGTTATATTTGATTTCCTTTGTTCCTCGCAAAAAAGAGAGCCGTCGGCTCTCTTTTTTGATCAAGGCGGGGGAAAAAGTCTTTGCCGAAACGGGGATTTCGTTACTCGACGGAACGGGAAGCGCGCCGGTGAGTCGGAAGCAGGCTCACCGCCAGAAGCATCTGGGAGGGGAGGTAGAAGGCCCAGGCCAGATCGAATCCGGGGTAGATGATGCGGTACACGACGAAGGCTTGGCTGATGGGGAGGTACCCGTCCAGAAAGGCCAGCCCGATAACGGTGTCACAGCAAAGGAACAAGGTCAGACCTGCCGCCATGAGGCTACGGCGCGGGAGCTGTGTCCATGCAAAAATAAGGTTAAGAATGAGGTTGGCGTAGTAGAATACCGAGACCAATGCTATGGCGTCGGTTCTCTTGCCAAGTACAGCCACGGTAGCGGCCAAGGCTACCACCGACAGAATGCCGCGGAGCCACAGCTGCGCGCGGAGGAGGCGGGGGCGGCGCTCGGAGAGGGCCAGACAGGCGGCGTAGCTTAGCTGTGCTACCGAAAAGAAGAGCATACCCGGAAGCTGATTGGGAGCGGGGGGAAGCACCAGAAAGAAATCAGCGCAGACGGTGGCGACGAGAGCCAGCTGGGTCAACAGGTAGTCCCAAGTTCGCTCTGCAAAAAGGACACAGAACAGACAGGCGAGAACCACGGTGGCGTAGCGCAGATGAGCGCCGTTACCAAATCCTGTTTGGAACAGGATACCCAGAATCGTCTCCGCAGTGAAAAAGAGACTGACGGATAGGAGAAGGGCGGGTTTTCTTCGAAGCATGGTGGATCCTCCTTGAGGGCGGTGAGCCGTAGGCATCCGCCGCCGTTATATCGAGTGGCTATCTGCTCTCATTATACCATGATTTTCTTCCGCGTGCAGAAAAAACGGAAAAGATTTATATTTTTTGAAGAGAGGACGGGATCTGGGGAAATCTTCGCTTCCGTTCAAAATAAGAGAGCCCGAAACGGTGTCTGCAACAGAGCAGTATCTACCTACGGACAGGAAAAGGACAGAGCTTTTCTGCGTTCTCTGTCCTTTTTTTGACAAACACTGCACTTGTAGATACAAATTCATTTTTGTGATATACTTCGTTTCACTCAGTGCGATATGTTTGCTTCGCAAACGCGATATAACCTCGCTCCGCTTGGCAGCGATATAATATAAATCCCTCACGCCCCGCAGGGCATATCACTTGCCGAAGGCAAATATCGCACGCATCGGCGTATATCGCAAATCCCGCAAGGGATTTATATCGCTGCGCACATGCTCCGTGGCAGGTGCGCCAAAGGACTCTCTTTGGGGGGAATGTCATACCTTTATAGATCTGCGGGGCTTTTCTGTCAGAGCCAGGATCCCCCGCTCGGAGGCAAAGATCACAGCGGCCACGGCGGTAAAGCCCACCAGATAGATCAATAGGAACACGGGGTAGGGTACCAGAGGGTAGATCACCGACAGAACGGGCAGAGTGCAGGGGAAACGGTGGCTGATGAAGAACATATTGAAGGTGAAATCCGTGATCTGGGCGGCGTTCAGCACGAGGGGAACAATCAGATTCAGTCCCATGGCGACGGCAGACAGAATGCAGAAGGGAATTAGGCCTCCGAAGGCGAAGCGCCACGTCAAGCGGTTGCGGTAGCGAGCCGCTATGAAAACACCCAGAATGACCTGAGAGCCGTGATGGACCATGGTCTGAATATTGATCCCGATCATGCTGATGAACACGTCGCCCGGGTAGATCATGACAGCCAACCCTCCGAACAGGGAAAAGGTGGCGAGAAAGCTCATGACAGCATCCCGTCCGCGGCCTTCCTTGAGAAAAACAGCAAAGGGCAAAACGTAGAGAGGGGAGGAGCAGAACTGGAAGGGGAAGGCGTACCACTGATAGCTCCACTCCGCCACGCCGTCGGATACGCTCATGGAAAACACGAGCTGCTTGTAGACCTCCAGAGCGACCAGGACGATCCACGCGGGCAAAAGCAGACGGCGAACGGTTTTGTCCTCGGCGTCACGGAACCGCCATACCAGCAGGGCCGCGGCCAGAATGGTGAGCAGGAAGGCGGTTATATGGAACAGGCCGTAGGATGGTGGGGTCGTCATTTCGGCTTGCAAAAGCGCAACGAAGCGTTCAAAAGGTGTCATATGGATATCTCCCTGTTTGCATGTTTCGACACCAATATTTTAGCATATTTTTGCAGAATCTGCGTGGGAAAGGAAGCAATTTAATAGTATTAACTGCAAATTTAATAGTATTAAAACCGATCGCAAGGAAAGAGGGCGGTGAAGGCCTCTGTAGAGTGTAACGGTCAGGCACGCTTGTAGCCTTTGATCCTGCAGTGAGGCGGATCCGGCCCTTTTGCGAAAGAAAGATCATCCTTGCCATCAGGATGAAGGCCGGGCGGTAGACCGACAGGAACACAGGGTGGGACACCTTGGGATACACGCGGGACAGCACGGGGAGGGAGCCTGTCCGCCGGTCAGACGAAAAAAATCGGAATTAAAGGAAAAAAATGAGGAAAAAATCTTGATTTTAAAGATGGTTTGTGCTATAATGTACCTGTAGAAATTTTTTCATTCCATGAAAGAGGTACAAAACAATGGCAAAGAGCGTTTGCGACATTCTGAATCTCATTGAAGAGCAGGGTATTAAGATGGTGGACTTTAAGATGGTGGATATCAACGGTCAGTACCGTCACGTGACCATCCCCGCCGAAAATTTCTCCGAGGACACCATGAAGAGCGGCATCGGCTTTGACGCCTCCAACTACGGCTACGCTGTGGTAGAGAAGAGCGACATGGTCTTTATCCCCGATCCCGACACCGCCGTGGTGGATCCCTTCTGCTCCATTCCCACCCTGTCCATGACGGGTAACGCCATGATCATCGACACTCCCGAGAACCGTCCCCTGCCCCAGTACCCCCGCAACATTATCCGTGCGGCCGTGGAGTACATGAAGGCCAGCGGCGTGGCAGACGAGATGAAGATCCTGCCTGAGTTCGAGTTTTATCTCTTTGATAACGTGGGTTGGGAGGTCAGCGGCCGTGAGGTTTCCGCTACCGTGGATGCCCGTCAGTCCTACTGGAACAGCAATCTGGAGGGCCTGGGCGTAGTGGTTCCCAAGCAGAAGAACTATCACATCGCTAAGCCCTTTGACGTCTCCTACGAGTGCCGTAGCGAGATGTGCATGCTCATGAAGGATATGGGAATCGACATCAACTATCACCACCCCGAGGTGGCCGCGTCGGGTCAGTTCGAGATCGAGCCCCAGCTGGGCGAGATCGTCCACATGGCCGACGCCACCATGATGATCAAGTATATCATCCACAACACGGCTCTCAAGTACGGTAAGACCGCCACCTTCATGCCCAAGCCCATCTACGGTGAGGCCGGCAGCGGTATGCACGTCCACATGATCCTCTTCAAGGACGGCCAGCCTGTATTCTCGGATGACAACGGTTACTCCCATCTGTCCCAGACGGCTCATTACTTCATGGGCGGTCTGCTCAAGCACATCGCCTCCCTGTGCGCTCTGACCAACCCCTCCACTAACTCCTTCAAGCGTCTTGTTCCCGGCTTTGAGGCGCCCGTTACCGTGGGCTACGCCACCTCCAACCGTTCTGCGGTCATCCGTATCCCCGCCTACGCCAAGAGCCCCGACAAGCGCCGCTTCGAGCTGCGTAACCCCGACGCCACCTGCAACCCCTACTTCTGTTACGCCGCTATCCTCATGGCCGGTCTGGACGGTATCAAGAATAAGATCGATCCCCACGCCGAGGGCTGGGGTCCCTATGACTTCAACCTCTACCACCTCTCCGACGAGGAGAAGGCCAAGCTCAAGGGCCTGCCCACCAGCCTCCCCGAGGCGCTGGACGCTCTGGAGGCCGATCACGATTATCTGACCGTGGGCGGCGTGTTCCCCGAGGAGCTGCTCAAGAACTTCGTGAAGGCAAAGCGCGCCGAGTGCGCCGAGCTTTCCAAGATCCCTCATCCCGCAGAGTTTGATAAGTACTACAATCTGTAATCGTATGAAAAAGACCCGACGGAACCCGTCGGGTCTTTGAATTTATCTTTCCTCTACCCGAATGGCAATGGCGGAGAGGTCGTCCTCCGAGCCGGCGGTCAGCGCCCGCTTGATGATGTCCCGCCGCAAAGAATCCATGCTGTCAGGCATAGGCTCGGAGAGGAGGTCAATGAGCCAGGGACATTCGTCGTTGCCAAGGGTCACGCCGTCGCTGACCATGACCACCACGTCACCGGGATGGGTACGGAAGCGGAGAAGGCGAGCGGGGGTGTCCCGCAGGATCCCGATGGGGAGGGTGGGGGAGTGAAGCTTGTAGACCATCCCCTCACGGACGACGTAGGTGGGCGCCGCGCCGTTTTTGGCGAATACGGCTCGTCCGTCCATGAGATCCAGCTCCATGAGATCCACCGTGGCCGAGCATTCGTCTCCCGTCCCCGTGTTTTTGGAGCGGATGTAGCCGTCCAGCATGCGCAGGGAGACCTCTACCCGATTACCGGCCGAGAGCATCTTCTCTAAAAACATGGCGCAGATGTCGGAGGTCAGGGAAGCATCCTCCCCTGAGCCCATACCGTCGCTGATCAGGGCGTAGAAGTAGGCGTCTCCATTGCCGAATACGGCGATGTGATCCCCGCAGACGGCGGGGGGCTCGTAAGCGCCTATGGGAGCGTCGTGTGTGAGAACGGATACCGGGGCATCCTCATGGGGGCGGTCTGCGGGGAGGGTACTGCCCGCATAGGCGACCCTCAGCTTGGCCTCGGAGGATAGGGTCATGACGGCGGAAGCCGAGCCGTCCTCCCCCTCGTCAAAGGCAGGGGCTGTCATGGGACACCCCACCAGCTCCCCGATGCGGATGCGGATCTGGGGTAGTCGGTCGGCCACCGTATCAAAGCCTGTTCCCCGAACGATGACTCGTTGGCGTCCGCTCCCCTGTCGACCGCCCACCACAACGCCCTGTACCCCAACACCCTCGGCGCAGAGATAATCGTAAATGGCGTCGGCAGCCTCACGGTTGCAGGCAAAATCCGCCTCGGCGTGGAGATCCTCCTCCAGCGCAGAGGACAGGAGGGAGGCAAAGGCAGCGTAGTCAGCGGCGAAAACGTCGGTGCGCTCGCTTCGCAGAAGGTTTTCGGTCATGCGGGCGAGACGGCCGTTCAGATCGGTGATGATGTCCTCCATGTAGGGGCAGAAATCCAGCAGACTGTCGGGAAGCGAATCCAAGGACGCCTTGCCCGAGGTGTGAAGCTGAGCGGCCAAACGGGTCTGCACCTCCAGAGTGCGCTCGTATTCAGCCCCCCAGCAAACGTCCCGATTCTTGCAGTGGGCGCATTGTTTGCTGAAGCTCTCGTCGCAAATGCGGCGCAGATCCAGTAGCCGTGGCCGCTTAAGGCGGCTGGACAGATCGTAAAAACGGCGGGAGAGCGTTCCGAAGGCGTCCGAGAGAGCCTTCATGCGGGCCCTCTGCGCTTCGGCTCGGGATGTGGCCGAGAGGGAAGCCACGACGGCTTGGTTAAAGGCATCTACTTCTCGGTCAACAGCTTTCTGCTTTTCGTTTGGCAGAAGCGACCATAGCTTTTCTACCGCAAAGTACAGGGGTAGGGTCAAAAGAATGGCGGGGAGCTGGCTGACAAGGGTGGAAAACCCCTCCACAAGACCGCACCATGCCGCCCCCACGGTAAGACCGCCCACCACGCCTACACGGTGGGATATGTAGCGGAGCAGGGCATAGCATCCTGCGGCCAGTATGAATACGGGGGCGAGCCTGGGCTCGGCGGACAGACCGCAGATCACCCCCGCCGCAATACCGGGCAGAACGCCAAAGCGGGCGGAAGCCTGTAAGGTCAAAAGAAGACCGAGAAGGGTAGCCGTCTGCACCCGCAGGACGGCGTTACCGACGGGGAATACAAAGCTCCGTGCCGAGTAAACCACCATGGCCATCAAAAAGCACACAGACAGGAGGGGGAGGGCGTGGAATCGCTTCCGCACCCATTCTCCGCTTCCCGTGGCTTCGGCGGGATTTTTCCCATCCCCTAAGCCTTGATCAGCGGGGCGGGGGGAGAGGAGCAGAGTGAGCCCTGCCTCACCGAAGCAGGAGATCAGCAGGAAGGTGGCCACGGGAGACAGGACGGTCATGACGAGCAGGGTGAGTAGGTCGTATGCGTGAAATCCCCTCGTTACCACAGCGCTCAGTCCCGCCAGAAGACCGCACACCCCCGCCGTGATCATCCGCAGAAAGGGATGCTCCGCAAAGAGGGGGACAGGAGGCGTGTCCATCCGAGGGCGGGAGGGCATGTCCGACCCGTTCGCTCTGTCGCCGTATCCATGAATGCCGTCCTTTCCTTCGTAGTAGTCGGTTTCTGTGTCCCCCGCAGAGGGGGTATTATTGGCAAGCCCCAGATTGGATTTGAAGGATCGCCAGCATAGAAGGAGGTAGGTTCGCCCTCGGCAGGGACGCCCGTCGGGCAAGGAGGGGGGATCCACAAAAAAACGGATCACCAGTCGCAGAATGACGCAGAGGAGGTAGACCCCTACCCATGCCCACCCTGCCAGAGTCACGGGACGGAGGGCGGCAGACAGGAGCAGTCCCGCCAGTATGTACCACGTATAGGAGGAGGCCGCCGCCAATAGTCCCAGACCCAGAGGAGCAGCCCCAAGGACAAGAGAGCAGGAGCCCAGCAGAAAGGCTGATCCGAAAAAGACGCTTCCCCGTAGGAAATTTCCCAGTAGTATAGCCTTTCTTTTTTTAACGGGCGCTCGGGGATGCGTGTAAGGACGGCGGGGGTGGGCGTGCAAACGGTTTTCCATGAACAACCTCCTGTAGACGACGAATTATCTCCCCATACAGTACGGGGGGCAGTGTTTTTTCTATTATACACGGGGCATCCCGTGCAAACTGTCGCAACCCGTCGCCGACAGACAAAAAATACCCGACATATCCTCGTCTTTGGGTAAATGCATTGACAAAATTGTTTTCCTGTGGTATAATGCCAGTAATAGCTCGTTGCTTCGTCTTATGTGTGCCTATACTGTGTAAAAACGAGTTCATTCATCAAAGGAGGTAAGCCCATGAAGCTTATGGAATCGGGACAGATGTATTTGGAGACCATTTACGTTCTGTCCAAGGAAAAGTCCCGCGTTCATTCCATCGACGTCAGCGAGTATATGGGCTATTCCAAGCCCAGCGTCAGCCGTGCCATCGGTATTCTTAGGAGCGGAGGCTGCGTGGAGATGGCCGAGGATGGCTCCTTGACCCTGACCGAGGCAGGTCGGGCGTTGGCCGAGCAGATCTATGAGCGGCATACCATCCTTACGGAATTCCTTGTCCGTTTGGGGGTGGATCGGGCTACCGCCGCCGAGGATGCCTGTAAAATGGAGCACGTCATCAGCGATGCCTCCCTGGTCGCTCTTAAAGAATTTGTTGAATCCTAAAAAAAGAAAGAACCCCGACGGGGCAAAAGGGGTGATGCTCGTGGCGGAGAATTCAGAAATCTCGCTATGGGCGAGGCCCAAGCGCTTATAACGACAGAAAGAGGAAGCAAATCGGTTTCATAGCCGAAATACTTCCTCTTTTTCTGCTTGGCGATATATTCGCTTTGCGAATGCGATATAACCTCGTTTCACTCGGTTGCGATATACCTCGCTATGCTCGGTGCGATATGATATAAATCCCTCACGCCCCGCAGGGCATATCGTTTGCGCGGCAAATATCGCTTCCGTTAGGGAATATCGCAAATCCCGTAAGGGATTTATATCGCTGCGTGATACTCCGTCAAGAGTATCACGCTAATGCCTTGTCGGGGTTGATTTTTTGCTTGTGGCCGAAGGGTCTTCAGTTCTCCCGCAGGGAGCGAACCGCCCCTTTGAGGGCACGGAGAAAGGCTTCGTCGGTGGGAGTCAGACGGTAGTCCTTGCGGCGGATCAGAAGGTCACGGTAGAGAATGGCCTTTGCGGCGGGGCGTTGGATCAGCCCGTACTGTGCCGCCCGCTGGGTGGGCATAGGCGGCGCGGTGAGATAGAGGGAGGGATCGTCTGCAAGAAGGGCGTAGGCCGTGGCGCAGTCGGTCACGGTGATCTCCTTGGGAAGGGGGCTTTGTCCGCTGGGATGGGTGTTGTTGTCATCAGCAGGTACAGTCTCGGGGCTGATCACGGGGGAAAGACCCTCCGGATCTCCACGGGAAATGGCCTCCCGACCCGCCAGCGTGCTACCCAAGCCGGCCAGATATACGGGGGAGAAATCCATTACCGTTTCCCAGACAAGCTCCCCTTCGGTCAGCTTGTCGGTATAGTATTTCTCAAAGTGCAGGGGGATACGGATGATGCCCAGCTTGGCCGTCCCACGGGTCACGGCCTCCAGCGTATCACCCAGCTCCTGCTCCGAAAAGCGTGCCTCAAGGAGGCTCTCCCCTGGCATGGCGGCGCAGAAGGCGGAGAAGGCATGGGAGAGGTAGGCGGCGGGGGGAGCACTGACCGAAAGGCTTTCACGCATACGGCTTTCCCCATCGAACATGGTCTCCAGCTCCCCCACCTGTCGCAGGATGCGATCCCCCGCCGACAGAAGCTTTTTTCCTTCGGGGGTGACGGTCATGCCCGTGCGGGTGCGTTCAAAGATAGAAATGCCCAGAGAGGCCTCCAGCTCCTTGACGGCTCGGGACAGGTTAGGCTGCGCCACCGACAGGTTCTCGGCGGCTTTTGAAATGGAGCCCGTACGGGAGATCTCCAGGGCGTAGCGAAGATATTGAAGATTCATACGATCTCCCTTCTTTTTCGGTGGGGGTGCGTTAGAAAAGGTGAGTGGGGGCGATGCTCGCTCCCTTGTTCTCGCTTGAGATCACTCGGCATTGGGCTGTTCTGTCCGGGTCTCAGGATCGCCATTGTCTGCTTCCTCGGGCGCTTCGTCGCAGGCGTCGTTTGACGTGGAGGGATTTGTCAGCGCATCGTATTCGGCGCGGGTCATGAGGGGCTCGTCTACCTCGGTCTCGGGATGAAGCTGTTGACGGCGGGCACGGGTGGAATAGAAGACCATGAGGCCGATCAGGGGAATGGACAGGCGGACGAACCATTCGTGGAAGATCATGATAAAGGTCTGATCCACCTTGCCCTCGGTTTGAGGAATGGTGGCCCCCGCCTCCAGGGCGGCGGCGTACATGTCGTCGCTGATACCCTGCAGGTAGGGAAGCAGCACAAGGTAGGTAAAGATCGTTACCAGAAAAACCTCCCAGAACATTTCACGGGCAGCCACGCCGTCGTGACGGTCATGACGGCGGTAGGTAATGGCATGGAAAATACACATGAATATCCACGGCAGGGCATAGCTGATCTGCTTCAGGATCCATGCGGAGGTTTTGCTTTCTTGATCCAGCAGGCGGGCGTGGAAGAAATCCACGGCGGAATATTTGAGGTAGAGGCTGGCGGCCACCAAAAGGGACATCAGGATACCGCAAAGCAGGACACGGAGAATGCTGAAGCGGTAACGACGCCCGGGGGCGGCAGGGGTGGATGTGACGGTCATAGGGAATCCTCCCAAACATATATATTCTGATATAGTATACCACAAAAAAAGCGGTTTGTCCAGTAGATGCGGGTATTTTTTGAGAAAATTGATGAGGCACGCCAAAAGGAGCCTCGGAGGGCTCCTTTTGAATCGGGGTTTAATACCCGCGGAGAGAGATGTCAAGGGACTCCGCAATGACCTGATCGGAGCCCATGGCGGTGTCCGGGATCACTGAGTGGGGGCACAGCGGTTCGAGGACGTGTTTTACTGATCAGATCCCTTCGCAGGCTTTGAAATTACGAAGGGCTGTAGGAGGGGCGAAAGGCTACCACCGATAGGTGAAGGGCGGGGGACTGCCCTTCGTGGGGGGAGACCCGGGTAAGGGCAGGGTCCTCCATAGCCATCCCACCCTCGGCGGCGGCACGGTAAAGACCGCACACGATCCCCGTCAGGCTGTTGTCTTGTTCACCCTCGCCTCCAACGGCAAGAATGGACACCGACAGACGGATCTCACGGGTAGAGAGTCCCTCGGCAGTTAAGGGGGAAACGGCGGCGGATATAGCGTTCATGGCGGCGGTATAGCCCTCCCTCGCATCCATTACGGTGACGGCGGTAGAGACCATGGCCAGCCCCATTGCGGGTAGATCAAGGAAGACTGGGGAGGGAAACTCCATATCCTTGGTGGGGGAGTCCTCAGCCTGACAGCGGTACAGCGTCATGGAAGGGTAGGTGCGGAGGATGCTTGCGCTCAGCTTCGCTACGGGCATGTCCCTGTTCCCCTGCTGCAGGTAGATGCGTATCTGTTCACCCGTCTTTACCTGCCCTACGTGAACGGCCGCAATTCCCGCCCCGCGAAGTGCTTCGATCATCTCTCGAATCCTTTGAGCGGGGATGCGGAGGAGGTAATCGGGGAGGGTGTCGGGGGTCAGAACGGGGGGCTTACAGAGGTATGCCATAGGGGAGGATCCCGTCTCGATCTCATGGAATGCGCGGGGGAGTCTGGCGGGGTAGATGTCAGCGCCGTCGCAGAGGGTCAGCACGACCTCTAAGGGGGAACGGCTGGATAGAGCGGCAATCGCGCCTACCGAGGGATGCCTCTTCTTGCGTTCCTTGGCCAGAAGCTCTGCCAGAGCCTGGGGATCGGGGGAAGAAAGGCAGATAAGGAAGTCTCCGGCGGCAGCGGGGGTAATCGCCAAGGCAGGGCCTCGGCGTACCCAAAGGGAGCGGGTAGCGTTTCCGAAATCCAACCGCTTGAGGAGAACGTATCCTTCGGCTACGGCATCGGCCTCCTGGGCGAGAGTGGAAAGAAGGACGGTGCGACCCTCGGAGTTCTTTTCTCCGTGGGGAAGGCAGGCGGGCAGCGGAGCGACCAGTCCCCTGCGGTGCAGGTAGCGTCCGATCAGGGAGAGGGCATCCTCCACGGTGCAAGGGGGCGGGGTGCGAGTCTCCTTGCGGAGCAGTCCTGCGGCGACGTACAGCTCGCTATGCTTGGCCATCATGTCGGCCCAGGTCTCGGCAATGGCGGTGGAATTGGTGTACAGCTCTCCCATCGCTCTTCGGTGTGTTTGGCGGCAACCGGTATGATCCAGCTCACAAAGCAGGAATAGCTCCCCCACCGTGGGATCTCGGCGGAGGATTGTGCGGAAGAGAGCTTGGAGACGGGCGAAGCTGCCTGCATCCAGCGTCAGCCCGAAATCGGCATTCAGCCTTCGGTATGCATCGTCATCGGCACTCGTAAAGCGATGCACGACAGTGGCCCAAGGGGTGGGAGGCTCGGGGGCGATCTTCGGGAGGGGCTGCGATATGGTCTCCGAGGCGGTCTCCGAGGGCGGCTCGACAGACGGCGCCGTGGGGGAGTCCTCCCGGGGGAGTGGGAAATCGGGGAAGTTCAGCATGAGGTTGCTCCTTTACAGAGGTCAATTCTCCGCGGGGGAACAGATCAGAATCTCTCCCTCGCGGCGGATGGGGTTGACGGTGATCTCCTCTTGAGGCAGGGGACAGCCCGTCAGGATCTTCACCTCCAAAAAATCGGGGGTGTGAGCCATGACGAAGCCCTCGCCACGGGTCTCGGGAAGCACGGTCATGGGATGGGGAGTGGTCAGCGCCTCGTCCAGAATGGCGGCGCAGGACTCCTCGCTGATGCGGGACAGAGCGGCCACTCGCTCGCGCTTGAGGGAATCGGGTACTTGATCCTTCATGCTGGCGGCGGGTGTACCGCTCCGCCTGGAGTAGGGAAACACGTGGATGTGGAGGAATCTTGCTCTGCGGGCAAAGTCGGCGCTCTCGGCAAATTCCTCCTCGGTCTCCCCGGGAAAGCCCACGATCATGTCGGTGGTGAACTGTACGGTGGGAATGGCGGCACGGACACGTGCCATGGCGGCTTCGGCCTGTCTTGCGTTGTATTTGCGGCGCATGCGAGCAAGAGTTGCCGAGCATCCGCTCTGCATGGACAGGTGGAAGTGGGGGGCAAGAGAGGACAGATCCTTGATCTTGTCCACGAAATCCTGAGTCATGACGGTGGGATCAAGAGAGCCCAGACGGATCCGGCCGATATTGGGAATCCGGTCGATCTCCACCAGCAGATCCTGCAGGCGCAGCGACCCAAGATCCCGACCCCAAGCCCCCGTTTCAATGCCCGTCAGTACGATCTCACGGCATCCTCCCTCGGTGAGGGCGGTGACCTCGGCGATGACCTCCTCCATGGGCTTGGAGCGGACAGGACCGCGGGCGGCGGGGATGGCGCAGTAGGCGCAACGGGACTCACAACCGTCCTGGATCTTGACATAGGCGCGGGCACGGGCAAAGCGGGCGATGGACATGGACTCAAAGGCGGCGTCCTTCAGATCGGGTACCTCCACTACGGGGGCGTCGGGTCTGCCGCACTCCATCAGCCCTTTGGCGATCTCGGCCACACGGAGCTTATTGCGGTTGCCAACCACGGCGGATACACCCTCAATGGCGGCAAAGGCAGGGGGATTGCTTTGAGCGGAGCAACCCGTAATAATGACGGCGGACTCGGGGTTGTTCTGGATGAGGCGGCGAGCCATCTGACGGGATTTGCGATCCGACTCGGCGGTGACGGTGCAGGTGTTGAGGATGTAGAGATCGCAAGCCTCTCGGGAGGGACGTTGGGTAAAGCCCATGCTCTCCAGTGCCTCGCAGATGGCCTCGGTCTCGTATTGGTTGACCTTGCAGCCCAGAGTCAGGGTGGCAAAGGTGGGGCTTTTGTATGTTGAGGACATAGCGTCTCCTTGGATAGAATGATTCACGATCATTGTACCACCAATTACCCCAAATGTAAAGAACCAAAGTGTAAAAATTCGAAAATTTCCAAATAATTTGCCCATAGCCCTTGCAATATCGGGAAAAAGGGAGTATAATAGAGGGGAAGTCTATCTAACCCTCGGATATTGAAACATAAAGGAGAAAATGACCATGAGCACTCTGCATATCGTTGACCATCCCCTCGTGACACATAAGCTGTCCATTATGCGTAACAAAAAGACGGGCTCTAAGGATTTCCGTGAGCTTCTGGATGAGATCGCCATGCTGATGGGCTATGAGCTGACCCGGGATCTGCCTCTGGAGGAGATCAACATCGAGACGCCTCTCTGCAAGATGAAGGCCAAGATGGTCGCCGGTCGCAAGCTGGCCATCGTTCCCATCCTTCGTGCAGGACTGGGCATGGTGGACGGTCTTCAGCGTCTTGTTCCCGTAGCCAAGGTGGGTCACATCGGTCTGTACCGTGATCCCGAGACTCATATGCCCGTGGAGTACTACTGCAAGCTCCCCGTGGACGTGCAGGACCGCCTTGTGATCCTGGTCGATCCCATGCTGGCTACCGGTGGCTCCGCTGTGGATGCACTGACCAAGCTGAAGGAGTACGGCTGCACCAATATCCGTTTCATGTGTCTGGTGGCCGCCCCCGAGGGCGTTAAGGCCGTTCAGGAGGCTCATCCCGACGTGGATATTTACACCGCTTCTCTGGACGAGAAACTGAATGACCATGCCTACATTGTCCCCGGTCTGGGTGACGCAGGCGACCGTATCTTCGGTACCCTGTAAGAGAATTTAGGGAGAGGGAAGTATGCTGTCCCTCTCCCCTTTTGAATATGTTTCCGATATAAATTTGGGTTTGTCGGGCTACGCCCGAAATGCAAAACGCAAAATGCAAAATGCAAAATTGGGGAGCGGGGGAGGGGATCGACGCAAAATGCAAAAAGCAAATACCCTTCGTGGCTAAAAGAATTTTTGGGGTGCAAATTGCCACAA
>JAFXJW010000106.1 GCA_017532045.1 Clostridia bacterium
CAAGAACCAGAACCAGAATCAGAATAACAACAAAAACAAGACCCAAAACGACCAGAATCAGCAGAAGATGCAGACCGAAAACCGTCAGTGATCCCATAGGGGTCGCCCCTTGACGGAGCGGCGTGTCGGGCAAGCTCGGGGATTCTCGATCTTACTTGGCCGCCGCTTTTTTGTCCCCTTCCGCCTTTGGGAGAAAGGATGTCATTTCCATGGATAGAAACCTTACCGCCCGCTATCTTGCCGCTAAGCGAGCCCTGTTCGATAAGGCCTACGGTAGTTTGAACGATAAGCAGCGACAGGCCGTCTTTACCACAGAAGGGCCTCTTTTGGTGTTGGCCGGTGCGGGAAGCGGAAAGACCACCGTGCTGGTGCGCCGTATCGCCTTCATCATCCGTTACGGTAACGCCTACCATACCGATACTGTGCCCTTTGGGCTCACCGAGGCTCACGTGGCGGATCTGGAGCATGCCATCCATCTGTCCGTTCCCGAGATCGAGCAGATCCTGCCCGAATTTATCCACGATCCCTGTCCCCCCTATCGCATGCTGGCCATTACCTTTACCAATAAGGCCGCAGGGGAGATCAAGAACCGCCTGAGCACCCAGTTTGCTGACGAGACGCTGGCAGGGGATATCTGGAGCGGCACTTTCCACTCGGTGTGCATGCGCATCCTCCGTACATACTGCGACCGTCTCGGCTTTGACAAGGGCTTTACCATTTACGACACCGACGATACCAAGAAGGCGGTGGTGGGGGTCATGAGGCGGTTGAACATCGACGAAAAGCAGTTCCCCCCCAAGGCGGTCATCAATACCATCAGCCACGCCAAGGACAAGCTCATGTCCGCTGAGGACTTTGCCGTAGAGGCAGGATCTGATTTCCGCCTGTCCCGCATCGCCGCCATCTACAAGGGCTACGAGGAGGCTCTCCGCTCCTCCAACGCCATGGACTTTGACGATATCATTCTCTACACCGTCCGCCTGCTCCGAGAGAATCCCGACGTGCTGAGCTACTATCAGCGCAAGTTTAAGTACGTGTGCATTGACGAGTATCAGGACACCAACGTGGCTCAGTTCGTCCTGTCCTCTCTTCTGTCGGGGGGCTACCGCAACCTCATGGTGGTGGGTGACGATGACCAGAGCATCTACAAGTTCCGTGGCGCTACTATTGAGAACATTCTGGGCTTTGATAAGACCTTCACCAACGCCACCCTCATCAAGCTGGAGCAGAATTACCGTTCCACCAAGATCATTCTGGACGCCGCCAACGGTGTCATCGGTCACAATTTGGGCCGTAAGGGCAAGAGCCTCTGGACGGCAGGAGAGGAGGGCGAGCGAGTCATCCTTCGCAGGTGCGAGGATCAGATGGGCGAGTCCCGCTCCATCGTAGATACCATCCGCCGTATGGTGGAGACGCAGGGCAGAAAATATAGGGATTTTGCGGTTCTGTATCGCACCAACTCCCAGTCTGCGGGTATTGAACGGGCTCTCCAGCGGAGTACCGTCCCCTACCGTGTTCTGGGCGGCACCCGCTTCAGCGACCGTAAGGAGATCCGTGACGCCGTGGCATACCTGCAGCTCATCTGCAACCATTCCGACCGTGAGCGCCTCCTGCGCATCATCAACGAGCCCCGCCGTAAGATCGGAGATCGGACTCTGGCCGCCGTAGCCGCCTTAGCCGAGGAGCAGGGAACCACCCTCTTTGACATCATGGATCGGGCGGACGAGTTTGTGGCCCTTGGCCGTTCCGCCGCCTCCCTCAAGGCCTTCACCGCCATGATCCACCGCCTCACCCCCCTTATGGATACCCTCCCCCTGCCTGATTTCTTTGACGAGGTCATGGAGCAGTCGGGCTACCGCCAGATGCTCATTGACGGGGGCGAGCCCGAGCGGGAGCGACTGGAAAACATTGACGAATTGAAGTCCAACATGATGGAGTACGTCAAGACCACCACCGAGCTGGGGGAGACCCCCACCCTCGTGGACTTTTTGGAGGAGTATGCTCTGGTGGCCGACGTGGACAAGTACGATACCGAGGCTGACGCCGTGGTGCTGATGACCATTCACAGCGCCAAGGGTCTGGAGTTCCCTGTGGTCTTCCTCCCCGGTATGGAGGACGGCATTTTCCCCGGTATGCAGAATATCATGGGGAGCGCCGACGACATGGAGGAGGAGCGGAGACTGGCCTACGTGGCCATCACCCGTGCCCGTGAGCAGGTGATCATTCTTCACACACGTAGTCGCATCTGGTACGGACAGACCGTGGCTAACCCTCTGTCCCGCTTCGTTGGTGAGATCCCCGAGGAATGTCTTAGCAGGGAGAATCTGATCCAGGACGGCATGGCCCAGTCCCTGTCCCAAGCCCAGGGCTATTACGAAAGAGCTAACCGCTCCAAGACCCCTGCTCATACCGATCGCCTCACCATTGGCAAGACCACTCCGCCCCCTTCCGCCGAGGTCAGACGGAGCATGGATACTCTGTCCCCCGGAGACCGTGTGATCCACGCCTCCTTCGGCGAGGGAGAGATTTTGTCCATCAAGCCCATGGGCGCGGACAAGCTCATCGAGGTCATGTTCGATACCGCAGGCACGAAAAAGCTCATGGGCACCTACGCCAAGCTCAAGAAAATTTGATCCATAACAAGAAAACGCCACCCGAAAGGGTGGCGTTTTTGTAGTGATCGGACTATCGTTGTACAAACGGGGTCATTCACCCTCTGCGGAGGGCTTTTGTACGGGAGCGATCATGTACTTCTCAATAATGGGGTAGGCCGCAAAGGTGGACATGAAGCCACAGAATCCCAGCAGGCAGAGGAAGGGAATGATGTAGAAGGCGGGGACGACTCTACCGAAGAAGATGATGAGAGCGACGAAAATGCCCGTCAAAACGCCCATGCCCAGCAGGGCGAGGATGTTGCGCTTAAAGCCCAGCACCGTGAAGATGAGGGCATTCTTGAAGATCTTGGAGAGCTTCATGTTGAAGGTCACCATCATGAGGTAGGTGTAGAAGCGCATGACACCGTAGATGAATACCAAAGCGAAGATCAGGAGGTACATGACGTTGTTTGCGCCGGTGGAGGGGGCGTTCCAGAAGTAGAACAGGTCAAAGCCCAGAGCAAAGAGGGCGACGCAGTCGATCAGTCCCATGACAAAGCCCTGCTTCAGATTGCGGCGGATGGCGTAGAAGTAGTCGGAGATCATGAACACGCCGTCCCCTCGAACCAGATTCCGCAGTATGTAGGTGGAGGCCGTTCTCTGCCAGCCGTAGGTGACCAGCAGGAAGACCACAAGAATGCCCATGACCCAATGGGCCCAGGAGTTGAAGATGGGGGTCTGGTGCATCAGTCCCGCTGCGCTGTTGAACAGGGTGGAGCCCACGGTGGTGGGGGCGACCGTCTGGGCGCCCAGCAGGGGGGCGTAGAGGGGACTGTACAGGGTGGGGGTCTTGGGGCCCGCCATGTAGAGGTAGACAATGAGGAGCAGAGGGATGATCTGTACCAGCATTAAAAGGTTGAGGGATATGAGTTTCCAGAACTTCCGTCCCCACAGCTTGAAGAAGCGGCCGAGGGTGGGGGTGGTGTCCTCCCCCTTTTCCACGCCCTTGCCGTCCCGCATGGGGTCGAGAAGTCGAAAGCGTTTTTTATTATTAGAATGTGCCATAGCGTGTGTCCTTTTTTGTTGTTAATTTCCGTTGGCCAGCTCGTCCGCGCGGTTGGTGCAGGCCTGCATGGCTTCTCTCACCATACCTGCCATGTCCCGTTTCCCAAGCACCGCCATGGCCTGCTCGGTGGTGCCGCCCTTGGAGGTCACGCGGGAAATTTGCTCGGTGGGGGTAATGCCGCCGTTCCGCAGAAGGGTGGCAGAGCCTATGACCATGTCGCACACGGCGGTGAGGAGAGAGTCGCTGTCCAGTCCCTGGGCCTTCGCGCCCTTGCAGATGGCGTCAATGAAGGCGAATACGTAGGCGGGGGAGGAGGAGGTGACCGAAATAATGCGGTTCATTTCGGACTCGTCAATGATGAGAACCGACCCGGACGCCTCGAACATGGCGGTGACGAAGGCAAAGTCGGCGGGGGCTACATCGTCGGCTCTGCAGATCACCGAAACGCCCATGCCGATGAGCATGGGGGTGTTGGGAAGCACCCGTACTACGGGAGCGCCTTGGAGGGCTGTTTTGACCGTCTCGACGGTGATTCCTGCGGCGATGGTGACGATCAGCTTGTCGCCAATGCCGTCCACCCGAGAAAGCTCGTCAAGGATCTCGGGGAAGTTCTGGGGCTTGACCGAAAGCACCACGCAGTCGGCGACTTTGGCGGCCTCGGCGGGGGTGGCGACGAGGGTGGCGCCCTGCTCGGTATAGGAGGCGCACTTTTCGGGGAATCTGTCCGTGAGGATGAGGTGTGCATGATCCACAGCTCCGCTGCGAAGGAGTCCGCCTATGATGGCGTTTGCCATATTTCCAACGCCGATGAAGGCAATATTTCGCATATTGTGTCTCGCTTTCCAAAGAATACAACTTATCAATTTATTATCATACCATATAATTATGATACTGATATGAACAACGAGGGAGAATTTTGTTTTTTGTTGGGCATCAAATTGGGGTTTATCGGGGAGATTAATATATGTACTTTTCTCTCCCTGTCGAGAGAAAAGTACCAAAAGAGCGCCACGCAAGGGAGGCCCCC
>JAFXJW010000107.1 GCA_017532045.1 Clostridia bacterium
AATTTCTTGTCCACAAAGGGTATTTGCTGTCATCAATCTCCACTGATCCTTTCTCCCGTTTCCTGATTTTGCATTTTGCTTTTTGCATTTTGCATTTCGGGCGCAGCCCGATAAACCCAAATTTGAACACTATAAAGGAGAATCCCATGAAATTCCTCATTATCAACGGCCCGAATCTGAACATGCTGGGGCTTCGCGAGCCTGCTATATACGGCAACCGCAACTATGCCACCCTTTGCACTCTTTGTGAGAAGTGGTGTGCCGAGGCGGGAGTGGAATGCGAGATCTTCCAATCCAACCACGAGGGTGCTTTGGTAGACAAGATCCAAGAGGCCTTTGGCAAGGTGGACGGTATCGTCATCAATCCCGCCGCCTACACCCACACCAGCGTGGCCATTTTAGATGCACTCAAGTCGGTGGCCATCCCCACGGTGGAGGTGCATATCTCCAAGGTCAGTGAGCGGGAGGCCTTCCGCCAGATCTCCTTCGTCAGCTACTACGCCGCCCGTACCATTCAGGGCATGGGCTTTGAGGGCTACGGCGAGGCCATTCGGTGGTTGAAGGCTTACATAGACGAAAACAAGTAAGAAAAAACGGAGAAGTCAGCCGAGCGGCGCTTCTCCGTTTTCTATTTGTTACAAATGTTTTTTCATCAATACTCCAAGAGCTTCACAGGACCCAAAAGCCCCGAGGGGTGAATGGGCATGAAGAAGGAGAAATAGTCTCTTACCTTGCCTACAAGGGTGTTGGCTACCTCAATAGTAACCGTGTTTTCTCCCTTACGGAGCAAGCCCGAGACGGGATAGGTATAGGGAGCGGTCAGACGGATGCCTACCTCGGTGCCGTTGACGATCACCTTGGCGGTCTGTCCCACACGGCCAAGATCCAGCGCGCATTCTGCGGGCACGTCCTCCAGATTCAAGGTGAAGGTGTAGCGCATCAGACCCGAGAAGTCGGGCTTTTCGGTAGCGCCCGTGACGTTGAACAGCTCGTCCGTGGTCTTGTAGGGATAGAAAGCGTTCAGATCCTCGGAATCCGCCAGCTCGATATTGTAGACGGGCGTAAGGACGGTCTCATCAACAGGGGTTGCGAGGGGCTGAATGTTCTCGTAGTCCACACCCTCCAGATCCTTGCCAAAGACCAAAATCTCCGACTGACCGGGCAGGAGATTGATCTGCACACGGCCGTCGGGGGTCATATCACGGTACACACCGTCCTCCAGCAGACGGAGACGGATAAAGTCGCCGCTGACGGGGAGGGTAACGGTGGTCTTGGCGGCATGCACGCTGTTCTCGTTGAAGAACATGAACACCTCGGTGCCGTCACGCTTCATGTGGTAATGACGGAGGAGGGGGCAATCTCCCTCCACGGTGATATCCCCAAGCCCCAGCTCACGGATGCAGGCAGGCAGATCATTCAAGCTCACTACCTCGCCCGAAAGATCAGCGGGTCTACCCTCGCAGAGCAGAACGGGAACGCCGGCAGCAGTCAGCTTCTCCACGGTAGCGATCAAAGCATCCGGCACAGAGGGGGCGTAAGGCACAACCAATGCGCCGTAGGTCTCGCCGTTGACCACAATCTTCCCGTTCTCTACGTCAGCATTCTTCAGAATGTCCAGACAGATAATATCGTAGCAAAGATGCTCGTCGTACAGGGCCTTACCGGGCTTCAGCATGGGCATGGACTCGCCACGGCGGCTCATCCATTCGCCCTCCGCATGGTACAGGATGGCACAGGAGGTGATATGCTCGCCACCGAAAAGCAGATGTGCGGCCTTGTTGGTATAGCCCATCAGGCGGGCAAAGCCCTCAAACTGGGGATCGTGACCCTCTGCGCCAAAATGGGGCGGGCAGTCGGGGTCAGGGTAATCGGGAGAGAAGGCGTGGGGGACGAAATGATTGATTCCTCTCACCAGCAGGAAATCCGTGATCCACTTCATCATGGTACAACCCTCCGCCCAGCCGAAGGCGCCGAATTCCTCGCACATGGCTCGTCCCTTCATCTGAGGATATTGGTGAGCCATGGAGGCGCCCAGCTGTCCCAGGACGTAGTGGAAGAAGGTAGGCTCGATCATACCGCCTGCGCTGGAGGCGTTGTGCATATAGTTCGCCATACCGGGCATAACCTGATGGAGAACGATGTCAATACCGCTCATGTCCTGTCCCTCCAGCGAGCGGAAGTAGTGGCCGCCGCTATGTGTCAGACGGGCATGGGCATCGGCGTCCTCAATGATATGGCCGATATACATGACGCCGTGGTCACGGCACCAATTGCCCACCTGGAAGGAGAAGCACCGTCTCCACAGGGTAGTAACGGCATTCATATAGGCCAGGCGGGTCTTGGGAGCGTGATCGCTGAAGTACCAAAGCTCTCCCAGATAGGGACGGGCGTCCTCACCCAGCTCCTCGGTCATGAGGGAGAGAACCTCCTCATTGTAAGGGAGAGAGATACCGTCGTTCCCCACTCGATGCTCAAAAAAGCCGTAGTCGGTGCGTCTTTCGGCTACGTACTGGTTACCGAAGCAGGGCTCGTCCGAGAAGAAGCCCACAAGGGTTTTACCAAAATAGCGGGCGTAATGCTCGTAGTGGGGCTCATAGACCGCCTCGATGAGAACATGACAGGACTCGTCCGAGATCATATCCATGTAGTCCTGTCTACCACCTCGTTGGGTATGGTACAGAAAGAACACACGCCAGCATCCTGCGGGGACGTCCCAATGGAGGTACCCCCCCTCGGCGTTGGCGGTGAGGTCAATGGGTGTGCCGACGATCTCCTCGTCGTTCCCTGTTCTGTGGTAGGCGAACACGCCCACCAGACGCTCTGCCTCGGTGGAAGGATTCATCAAAAACGCGCCGCCCTCCAAGGGTCCAAGCACATCCACGTGGCGCTCTACCAGCACCCATTGACGGAGATGGGGGTATTTCTTGGTCACCAGTCCGTTGGCATATCCCGTGGGGAAATGCTTATCGTCCAGCACCCAGACCTTCATGCCTCTCTTTTCACACTCGGCCAGGATGATGTCCATGTCTGCCCACCAATCGGGGCCTGCAAAGTCGGGGTGAGGACGGGACTCCACGCACAGGGCGCGGCATCCGCTGTCGTAGATGCGCTGCACCTGGGCGGGAATGCGGTCACGGGCTGTACCGTGCTGCCAGTAGAACGGGAGCATATAGTTGTCTTCTTGAGAGTGAAGAATATCGTACAGGCGGTTTTGACTCATGGGAACCTCCTATTTCTTTTCGTTGCTTCAATTATAGCATATTTTAGAAGGTTTGTCAAATGAAACCTGCGGATTTAGGGCACAGGATAGAAATATATTTTCTATGATAAATTGGGATTTATCGGGGAGTTGGGAAATGCAAAATGCAAAATGCAAAATGGATGAAGCCTTTTGCTCCGCAAAAGCCAGTCTGATGGTAACTTGTGGCAATTTGCACCCCAAAAATTCTTTTAGCCACGAAGGGTATTTGCTTTTTGC
>JAFXJW010000108.1 GCA_017532045.1 Clostridia bacterium
CCCTCGCACAGCGAATCGACGGAATCTTTTCCGTCATTCGTCACAAAAATCCTTCGTATAGGATCAACTATACGTGCGGCTTTTTGTTTAGACTGACGAAAAATCTTCTCGTCGCTCGCCGCACGATGAGTTATTAGAGGTACCCTGCAATTTATCTTTCCACTTCTACAGTCTTGGCTCGGAACAGCAGACTTGCCCTTCCCTTTTTATCCACCACAAGCACGGCCTGCTCGGCCTCGCCCTCGGCATCCACGATGCGGAAGGGCTCGCGGCGAGCGGCCTTGAGAGCGAGAAAGCCTGCGGACAGGTCAAAGGCTTCCCCGTCCAGCGTCACGGTCATCCTCCCCGTGAGCTTGTTCAGAGAGTAGGTAACGGTATGCTCGGCGGTCTCGGTGGTAATTTTCCACGTGGTGATCTTAGCCATGGTACTCCCTCACTTGGAGGCCGCCTCGGTGGCGGCGGTCAGGGTGTTCTGCATGAGCATGGTAATGGTCATAGGGCCAACACCGCCGGGAACGGGGGTAATGTAGGAGGCCTTGGGCTCTACGGTGGCGTAGTCCACATCCCCCGTCAGCTTGCCGTCGGGACGGCGATTCATGCCCACGTCGATGACCACGGCTCCCTCCTTCACCATGTCGCCCGTGACGAAATCCGCCTTACCGATGGCCACCACCAGAATGTCGGCGCGGCGGGTGACCTCGGAAAGATCCTTGGTGCGGCTATGACAAATCGTAACCGTACCGTTGGCCTGCAGAAGAAGCATAGCCATGGGCTTGCCCACGATGTTGGAGCGACCCACCACCACGCACTCCTTGCCGCTGCAGTCAATGCCCGAACGACGGATCAGCTCCATGACCCCCGCAGGGGTGCAGGGGAGGAATTTCTGATTCCCGATCATGATTCTGCCCACATTATAGGGGTGGAAGGCGTCTACGTCCTTCCTCGGGTCAATGCGCAGGAGGATGGACTCCTCGTTCAAATGCTTCGGCAGGGGGAGCTGGCAGAGAATGCCATGGATAGCAGGGTTGGCATTGAGCTCATCCACCAACGCCTCCAGCTCGGCCTGGGTGGTCTCCTCGGGAAGCTCGTAGGACTCGGAGTAGAATCCTACCTCCTCGCAGGCTCTCCGCTTGTTACGGACGTAGACCTGAGAGGCAGGGTCGGTGCCTACGATAATAACCGCCAGACCGGGCTGAACCCCCGTCTCGGCCATGAGCTTTTTGGTATTTTCCTTGATCTCCCCGCGGACGGCGGCGGAGATGGCTTTTCCGTCAATGATGTGCGCCATAATATTTTCTCCTTTTACTCTATATCGGTATCATCGGAAGGGGATTCCTCCGCCTCTGCCGCATCATCCCCTTCGGCGTTGGGCATGGAAGGAGTCTCCTCGGCAGGCTCGGAGACGGCTGCTTCCTCGGCCTCAGCCTCGGCATCCTCGGTCAAAATCTGACCCTCGGCGGGGACGGGCTCCGCCCAGCGGACGGTAAGCCACTTATCCAGCTTGCCCTGCTTTGCGAGAAGAGTCCCCACAATGATGAGAGCAACGCCTGCCACAAAGCAGACCGCGCCCACCACCTGAGAGATGCGGAAGGGACCCACGTACAGGCTATCGGTACGCAAGCCTTCAATGAACATACGGCCAAAGCCGTACCAAGCGAAATACATCAGCGCGATCTGACCGTTGAACTTCTTCTTCCGATAGAGGAAGCAGATAATGATGAATCCTACGATATTCCATACGGATTCGTACAGGAAGGTAGGATGATAGAAATGCATGACGTTGCCCGTATGGGTGTAGTCCGAGATCAGACCCATGCGGAAGGGGTAGAGAGCGCTTCCCTCTGCCACCTCGTAGCCGAAGGCCTCGCCGTTCATGAAGTTACCCCAGCGGCCAATGGCCTGGGCCAGCATCACACCGGGGCCTACGGCGTCCATGACCTTCAGGGGGTTGATCTTCTTGTACACCGCCGTCAGCACCAGCGCCGTACATCCCGCAATGATACCGCCGTAAATGGCAAGGCCTCCCTCCCACACGGCAAAAACGTCAATGAGGGTCTTGTATTCATGGGTGTCCAGCGTGGTCAACACGTAGTAGAGCCGTGCGCCCAGCACACCGAAGAGAACCGTGAAGATGCCCATATCCAGCACGTCATCGGGGGTAAAGCCCTCCCGCTTAGAGCGAATGATGGCATGAACAAAGGCGGCCACGATACCCAGCATGATGATCACGCCGTACCAGTAGACGGGCTTGCCGAAAATCTCAAAGGCCACACGGTCAAGAGAAAATTCTCCGATGCCAAGGCCGGGGAAAGATACTGTAGTGCTCATAAGGATTCCTTTCCGGATGGGTTCATCCCGTTATTCAGCCGCCTCCAAGGGGAGTACGGCCGAAAGAGTATATTGCTCGGGGCGGAATACTCTGTCAAACAGAGCCTCTGCCTCCGAAAGGGTGATGCTCTCCAGAGCATCAAAGAAATCGTAGGCGCACAGCCCGTCGTGAACATAGCTTCCCAAGAGGGAGGCCACGTCCTCGGTGGTGTCAAAGGCCGCCACGAAATCGGCGTAGATCACCCGCTTAGCTCTCTCGAAGTCCTCACGGGGAAGCCCCTCCCTGCGGATTCTCTCCACGAAGGCCAGAAACGCATCCATCACCGTATCGGGATCATCGCATTCTCCCGACAGGTCGAAATACCCGTAGGCAAAGGGTGCGGGCAGGCGGGGAGAATTCCCCACGAGAAAGCCGTAAGAGGTTCCGGGGCTGACGGTACCGCTCTCAAAGAGGGTACTATAAAAGTCTCCCGCATGGGAAAACAGGGTCTCGCACAGCACCGATACGGTCAGATCCCGCTTCCACAGAGCCTTCCCCTCCGCAGGTGCGGCGGGACATTTGACCCCAATACAGAAAAGGGGCTTGGACACGGGCCTATACCGGATCGTACGGGGGGAAAAAGCAGAAGCCGACACCCGCACACGGGGTACGGCGGGTTGGTAGGCTCGGGGAGGCTTCGGAGCAAGTCCACCCATGACCGAATCGGCTATGGCGACCACCTCCTCCATGCTCACCCGTCCGCAGACCGTCAGGATCATATTGTCGGGACGGTAGAAGGTATCAAAAGCCTCCCGCAGAATAGCAGGGGTGATGCGGCGAATGGAAGAAAGCGTTCCGCAGATCTCCTCCTGCAGAGGGTGGCGGCCGAAGAGAGCCGTTCTTGCCCCCGCAGAGCATCGCTCCCAAGGGTCGTCGGTATTCATGCGGATCTCCTCCCCGATGATGGCTCTCTCACGGGACACGGACTGCTTCGTCACGTACAGCTCCGACACCATAGAGAGCAGGGCTCTCAGCGCCTCAGGGAATCGATCAGTGCAGGAAAAGTAGTACACGGTGCGATCATGGGAGATGTAAGCGTTGGACTCCGCCCCCACGGTGGAAAATTCATCGTCGTAGCTGTCGCTCCCGCCGAACAGGGCAGGGTCTCGCTCGAACATCTTATGCTCCAGAAAATGGGCGGTACCCATGGGCAGGGTACGCTCCCCCGCAAAGCGATCCATCGAGCCGTAGCCCACGGTGATGGCCGCATGGTAGGAGTGTCGATCCTTAGGACAGACCAGAATCCGAAGACCGCAGGGCAGGCGAGTCTCGGTATAGCCCTCCTCCAACCGCTCACAGGTACGGGAAATGATCTTATTCATCATAGTCCTCCTCTCCGTCCCCCTCGGCAGTCCCGTTGAGGAAAAACACCGTATCGGGCTGAAAGCGTTGGGCAGCCCTCGCCACGTCGGCAGGGGTCACGGCCATGATCCGCGCAAGCTCCTCCTCGGGGGTGGACGATATACCGCCCAGCAAGCGATTGAGAGCAAAGACCTCCAGAGAGGACTGGCTATCCCCCATCTGGCTGTAGGCGTTTTTCAGCGAGAGCTTGGCCAGCTCTACCTCGACGGGGGAGATCTCTCCCCTCTGCATACGGGTCAGCTGCCGTGTAATGGCCGCCTCGGCCTCGCCCCTCTTGTCGGGACGGATGCCGCAGGAGACCCACAGTATGCCCTTGGTCATATCCAGGGCAGAATCGCAGAAGTAGCAGAGTCCCAGCTCCTCCCGCACGTGGCGGAACAAAAGGGAGTTCTGCATGACCCCGAACAGCTCGTTGCATACAGCGTAGGCCGCCGATGCGTCGGGGGTATTTTTCAGGGTGGAAATATTCTCTCCGCAGGCCCATGCCATACAGAGCTTTCCCTGGCTCACCGCCATATCCTCGGTGGCTTGCCGTGGGGTATGGGGAGGCGTATGGGGTCTTGTGACGGGAGTCTCGGCAAGGGTGGGATCCCAACAGCCAAAGGCTTTTTTCCAAGCCGCTGAAACCGTCTCCTCGGAGGCTCGTCCCGTGTAGAACACCTCCATACGAGTCGTCTCAAGCAAGGCTTTGTGGTGGGCAGTGACTTCCTCGGGGGTGATGGCCATGACCTGCTCCACCGAGCCTCCGATGGAAAGACCGTAGGGCTCTCCCTGACACATGATCTCCCGCAGGCGGTTGCCCGCATACACGCGGGTATCGTTACGGAGAGCACGGAGGCTGTCGCACAGGGACACCTTCTCGGCCTCCACGGCGGCGGCGCGAAGGGTGCCGTCCTCCTGAGTCAAGGGATGCAGGATCACGTCTGCCAAGAGCTCCATGACCCCACCCAGAATATCCGTATGGGCATCCGAGGGAGGCAAAAACGCTTGCTCGGCCATCTCGGCGGTGTAGCATACCACGTGGTTGTCCCCGTGGAGGTAATTGCGAATAGTCAGGGTCGTACCGTACAGCTCGTCCAGCCGTCGGTTGAGAAGGGCGAGACGGGGGTAAAGCTCGCTTCCCCGCCGCAGGATCCCGAAAAGCAGGGTGGTCAGGGGGGATCTCTCGGCGTGAGCGGGCATGACGGTATACAGGCTGAGCCGTGCCGTCTTAAAGCGGGTGTCATGGGTATGACGAAGGGTGGCGGCCTGATTTAAGAGGCGTTTGGTCTCGGTCATTTCTGATGCTTGATCCCGTCCCAGATGGCATCCAGCTCGGCCATGGTCAGGGTCTCCATATCCTTTCCCGCCAGGGTGACGGCGTTCTCCACCTTCTCAAAGCGGTCGATAAACTTATTAGTGGCGTGGAACAAGGCCTCCTCGGACTTGACCCCCAGCTTGCGGGCAAGACTGGTGACGGTGAGAAGCAGGTCTCCCAGCTCCTCAGCCACGGCCTCCTGATTCCCGCTTGCGGCGGCGGTCTTCACCTCGGCGATCTCCTCGTCCAGCTTGGCGTAGACCTCCTCGGCAGAGCCAAAATCAAAGCAGGCGGCCTTCTTACCCACCTTTTGCGCCCGCATGAGGGCGGGGTACATGGGAGGGATGGCGCGGAGCTTGTCGGTCATAGTGACCCTCTGCTTCTCCTCCCCCTTGATGGCTTCCCAGTTCTTCAGCACCTCGGCGGAGTTCTCTACCTCCACCGTGCCGAACACGTGGGGGTGGCGGTGGATCAGCTTGGCGCAGATGTCGTTGGACACCTCGGCCATGCCGAACACGTCCTTTTCCTGCTCGATACGGGCGTGGAACACCACCTGCAACAGCACGTCGCCCAGCTCCTCACGGAGCAGGACGGGATCTTCGGTATCAATGGCCTCGATGACCTCGTAGGTCTCCTCAATGAAATCGTTGCGGATGGACTTATGAGTCTGCTCCATATCCCAAGGGCATCCGTCCTCGGAGCGGAGCAGCTCCACGACGGTCACCAGATCGTCGAAGGTATAAGGGGTAGTCTTTTCCAGCAGGTAGCGGACGGATGCGTCACGCTGTTCTTTGGTCAGCTTGTTCATGATTTGTTTCCTTATTTTTATATGTCGGTATTTGTTTACGAGGTAAGAGCGTGAGCATGACCCACACGCCGTACAAGCAGCCGGTACAGGCCAGAGTACAGACCGTGTGCAGAGGGGTCACGCTCAGCCAGCCCAGCATAGAGCGGAGAGCCTTGGTGGCGGTCACCGCCAGGATCGCACCCGCAGTCGGCATCCCCACAAGGGACAGACACCTGCGAGGGTCGGGAAGCATGGCGGGGGCATATTTGCGAATAAAGATCAGATTACAAACGAGAATAACGGCGTCACAGCAGAGGGAGCTGACGGGCGCACCCGCCATACCCCATCCGTCACGCCCCAGCAGAACGTAGGCCACGGCGATCTTAACTCCCACACCGCAGAGCATGGAAATGATGGGCTTTTGCGCCTTGCCTGCGGCCTGAAGCATAGCCCCCGTTACCGTAATGAGACAGGCGGCGGGGACAGACAGACCTAAACAGGAAAGCCAAGGCGAAGCCTCTGCCACTGCGGCAGACTGTCCCCGAAAGAGGAGGGACAGGATATCCTCCGAAAAAACCGCCAGTCCCAGGGCGGCGGGGAGAGAGAGGGTCAGGATGATTCCAAAAGCAGATGAAGCGGTTTTTTGCAGCTCAGACAGACCCTCCTTCCCTTTTTGCAGAGCCGCCGACAGAGCAGGGGTAGCCGACAGAGACACCGAGGTAGTCAGGGAGGGGAGGATATTGAACACGGGAAGAACCAATGTAGAATAGCACCCGTACAGGGAGGTGGCCTCGGATGAGGTATAGCCTACGTTCTGCAAGCGGCGCAGGATGAGCGCCAGGTCGATGCATTTGGTGAGGCTGATGAGCCCTGCGCTGAGCGTTACGGGGACGGCGATGGACAAGAGCCGGCGAAGAAGGGTGGCAGGGGGCGAGCCCCCGCTCTCCGGCAGGGTGGGGATACCCACCGTCCGTCGGTCAGACAGACGTTTGTGACCGTACAGGTACAGTACCGAAAGAGCCGTACCCACGGTAAGCCCCATCACAGCGTAGGCGGCGGTCATGGGGAGGGATTCCCCCCGACCTAAAGCAAGCCCCGCAAAGGCCAATCCCAAAAAGAGCTTGCCGCAGGCCTCCATGACCTGGGACAGAGCGGTGGGGAGCATCATCCGCCGTCCTTGAAAGTAGCCCCGAAAGGCAGAGGACAGGCAGATGAAGAACACGGTGGGGGAGATGGCTCGCATACAGGCGGCAGACAGGGGACTTCCGAGCAGGGTGGCAAAGGGAGCAGACAGCCCCCAGAGCAGGAGCGTCCCCACGCACCCCACAGCCGCAAACAGGCCGAGGGACACCCGAAAGACCCGTCTCCCCTCGGTCACCCTCCCCTCGGCCTCCAGGGCCGAGATCAGCACCGACATGGCCACGGGAAGTCCCGCCGTGGAGATGACGCAGAAAAGGGCGTACAGCTCGTAGGCGGTGTTGAAGTAGCCCATGCCCTCCGTGCCCAAAAGGTTCAGAAGGGGGATGCGGTAGAGGAGCCCGATGACCTTGACGGTCAGGGCGGAAAGGGTGAGAATACCCGCTCCCGACAGGAAGGAGGGGCGCTTGGGGGATAGCATTTTCGCCATGTCACACCTCGCAGATCAAATTCTCTATAAGGTATGCCGCGGCAAAGGATTTTATATCAGAATGAACTCGTGATACAGGGAATTGGGGGCCAGACAATCGGCAGGGATCCCCTCCACCCCCTCAATGGAGGCAAGAATGCGAGAGGCCCACTCCACCTCGTCCCCGTCGCAGGGCTGTTCGGCGAAGATGCGGCGCAGGTGGGGCGCCAGCATATGGATATCAAAGGCCATGTTGGAATCGATCCCGTAATCGCAGGCAGGGGCATTGGGATAAATGGACTTCTCCTCGTTATCCCGTACCGAGTGCCACAGGGTCAGGGTGAAATCGGGGGAGGTTCCCCGCTTGGCCTCGTCCCGCACCAGTCGGCGCAGAAGACGGATGTCCTCGGGAGGGAATACCCGCTCCCCTCCGTCGGGCTCAATCAGCACGGTCTCCTTCATGACGTTGATGAAGATGCTCCGCTCGGGGATGCCCGCAAACAGGGCGGCCACCTCGGGATAGACGGCCTGGATGCCCTCAAAGAGGAAGATGGGCTCAACGCCCTCGGGGACGGTAAGATCTCGGTAGCTCTCGGCATAGCCCGTAACGAAATCGAACTGCGGGATACGGGCGCTTCCCTTCTCCATAAGGTCACGGATGCAGGAGGCCAGGGCAGGCAGGTCGATGGTGGCCACCGAATCGTAGTCCAGTCTGCCGTCGGGACGGGTCTCGGCCATGGCCATGAGTACGTCCCGTCCGTAGAAAAAATCGTCAATGGATATGGGGTACACCACCCGCCCCGCTCCCTCCAGTACGGCGGTGAGCTTGTGGGCGGTGGTGGTCTTGCCTGCGCAGGTAGGCCCTGACAGACGGATGACCTTCACGCCGTGGGTCACGCAGTCGGCGCAGATCTCCTCGGCGGCGGCATTCAGACGGGCGTCAAAGTCCCGCTCGTTTTCCTTGACCAGAGAGATGCCCTCGGCAGGACTTTCAAAGGTCAGGGGCAGGCGGACGGGGTTAGGGTTTGAAAACAGCTTCATGGGTGTTGTCTCCTTTCGGGGAACATACCGGAAGAATCAGTCAAGCATGCTCCGCTCACGGTAGAAGGCCTCGGCGCAAGCCAGCTTCTCACGGTTGGCGCTGGCGGCGGCCTCATCCAGATACTCAAAGGGATACTTGGGGTTGAACAGGCGTTCGATGAAACGGGGAGTACCATCCACGGGGGCGTAGTCCACCAGCTTGGTCACAGCGCCCGCTCCGGCGGCGAAAATGGAATGAACCTCCTCCATCATGTAGATGTTGTAGAGTCCCTCGTAGCCGGGCAGGGCAAAGCCCACGTTCTCAAAGTTGCCCACCGTATTCTTCTGACGGTACATATAGTAAGGAATATACCCCTCGTGAGCGCATTTGATCTGGGAATAGTCCACGCACTTACCCGTGTCGCCGCCCCGCATGGAGTAGATGTCGGATCCCGCATGGCGCAGCTCGGCGGATTTCTTCACGCAGAAGGTATGTACGGTCACATTCTCGGGGCGCAGAGCCATAATACCGTCAAAGGAGGCCGAGAAGGTCTTGAAGCTATCTCCGGGCAGACCTGCGATCAGGTCGGTATTGATGACGGGAATGCCCGATTTCCGGGCGATGTCGTAGGCTCTATAGAACATCTCGGTGTTATGGGCTCGGCCGATGTTGCGAAGGACGTCGTCGCAAAGGGTCTGGGGGTTGACGCTGATGCGTCCCACGCCATACTCTCTGGCCACCGCCAGCTTCTCTTCGGTGATGGTGTCGGGACGACCCGACTCCAGCGTATATTCCTCCAGCGCGCGGACGTCGGTCATTCTCTCCACAGCGCCCAGCAGGTAGGCCAGCTGATCAGGCTCCAGAATGGTGGGGGTACCGCCGCCCACGTAGATGGTACGAAGTCGCAGACCCAGACGGTCGATGGTCTCAAAGGTCTCCTCCAGATCCTTCACCAGACGGACAAGGTAGTCGGGAATCAAGGACAGCAGTCGCTTTGAGGTATAGGACACGAAGGAGCAGTAGGCGCACCGTGTGGGGCAGAAGGGGATGGAGATATAGACCGAGCAATCCTTACGGTCGGGTGTACCGATAAGGCGTGCTTCGTTGATGGCCACGTCGGTGGCAAGGGCGGCCTTTTTAGGGATCACGAAGTAATCCTTGGTCAGCTCCTTGCGGATACGGGTCTTGCTCATACCCTTGCGGAGCAGCTCGGTGGCCACCTTAGAGGGGCGCACGCCTGTAAGCATACCCCAGGAGGAGCGGTAGCCTATGACCTGCCCGCAAACCGAGGTGACGGCGTCACCCACGGCGATCTTCTCTCTCCGCTCAGCGGTATACTCCGCAGCATAGTCGTAGTGACGGGACACCTCGGCGCTCTGTCCTCGGTAGGACAGCCTGGCCGTGACGTCGATACCCGCCTCGGAGGACTTGCTCATCTGCACCCACATCTCGGGGGTGTCCTCGGTAACGGGCTCGTCGGCAGAGAATTTCGAGCCGGGGAAGAAGATCATGCAAAGGGTCTGCACATAGTATTTGTTCACGGGGCCTTCTATATAGAGTCTCATTTTTTTCTCCGAATATTCCTGAATTTTGGTCGCATGACGGAGGGCGTTCCCTCCGCGGGAAATGGTATGCGGGAGTCAGGCGAAGAGGGGGATACTAAAAATTATATGTCTCACGCTTGTCTGGGGGATAAAAATAACTTATGCCTTGGGGGCAGGCTTTAGCACGTCGCTCTCCATGACGATGGTCACAGGGCCGTCGTTGAGGAGGGACACCTTCATGTCCGCCCCGAACTGACCGTGACCCACGTGACGGACGTAGGTCCGGGCATGCTCCAAAAACAGCTCGTAGAGGCGGTTAGCCTCGGCGGGAGGGGCGGCACCCAGATAGTCGGGGCGATTGCCATGCTTATAATTGGCCAAAAGGGTAAACTGGGACACAACCAGCATCTCTCCGTCTATATCCTGCACCGAGCGGTTCATCCTACCGTTCTCGTCCTCGAAGATGCGGAGCTTGACGATCTTTTGAAGCATTCGCTCCAGATCCTCCTCGGTGTCCCCCACGGAAATCCCCAACAGGATCAGAAGTCCGTGGCCGCAGGAGCCGATCTGCTCACCGTCCACGTGAACGGCGGCGGAGGTGACGCGTTGAATGACTGCTTTCATGGTTGAGTTCCTTTCTCAATGGGGCATTGTCGCACATACGGCATTTTCCCGTTCTCTGTCTGTGAATGGGGCAGGGGCCCCATGGGGGCGCAACGGTAAATCAATTTCACGTATCTTGTTTGACTATTATCCCAAAGGTTTTGGGGATTATCAAGGGACTCGCAAACTTCGCCACAGGCGAATTTGCCCCGAGCGAAGTGAGGAGGTTTCCAAAAGTCCCTTGATCGGGGGGCAGGGGCAGAGCCCCTCGTTCTTTACGAGAATCCTCTGGTGACGTCCAGAATATTCCGCAGACCCCGCAGACGGGACACGATGGAGTTGTAATGCTCCACGTTCTTACAGCTGACCTTGAGGTTGATGATGACCCGATCAGCTCCCGCCTTCTGGGAGTTGATCTGCAGAATGGACACCTTCATGTCGGCCAGCGCCACGGTGATGTCGGCCAGAACGCCCACGGTATCCAAGGTATGGATCTGGAGAAGCGCCTCATACACGCTCTTGGAGGACTCACCCACGCTTCCCTCCCAATGGGCGGGCTTCCAGCGATCCCGCAGATCGGGATTGTCCCGACCCTGCACGTAGTTGGGACAGTCCTGCTTGTGAATGGAGATGCCGTAGCCCTTAGTCACAAAGCCCACCACCTCGTCGCCGGGCAGGGGGTTACAGCACTTGGCGAACTTCACGGCGCAGCCCTCGGCGTCGTCCACCACGATACCGCTGTTATGCCGCAGATTGTGGGGACGGGCGGCGGTGACCACCGAGGACACGTCCTCTGCGGTCATCTTGGCCGAGGCGGTCACCTCTTCGGGCACCTCGGGAGGAGTCATGGCTTCCAGCACGTCCTTGAGACGGCGGAGGGTCTTGGTTACAGGCAGCTCGCCGTAGCCGATGGAGTTGTACATATCCTCCACGGTAGAATAGCCCATGCGGGCAGCCACCGAGGCCACAGCCTCTGCCCGCTTGGATTCAGACAAACCGGGAGCCAGCTTCTTGACCTCCGCATCCACAGCGGCCTTACCCACGATGATATTATCGGCTCGTTTCTCCCGCTTGAACCACTGGCGGATCTTGTTTCTCGCTTCGCCCGTGCGGACGATGTTCAGCCAGTCACGGCTGGGGCCCTTGGCGGAGGAGGAGGTCAAGATCTCCACGATCTCGCCGTTCTCCAGCACACGGTCAATGGGGACGATGCTGCCGTTGATCTTGGCGCCCAGCATCTTATTGCCCACCTCCGAGTGGATGGCGTAGGCAAAGTCGATGACGGTGGCGCCCTGAGGCAGAGCACGGACGTCCCCCTTGGGGGTAAATACGAAGACCTCGTCGTGGAAGATGTCGATCTTGAGGGCGGTCATGAACTCCTCGGGATCACGGGTACCGTCCTCGGTCTCGATGAGACGGGCAATCCACTCCAGCTTCTTGTCCATATCCTCCTTGGAGGTGGCTCCTGACTTATACTTCCAGTGGGCAGCGATACCGTACTCGGCGATGTGGTGCATCTCCCAGGTACGGATCTGCACCTCGAAGGGGATACCATCCCGTCCGATGACGGTGGTGTGAAGGGAGCGGTACATATTGGGCTTGGGGATGGAGATATAGTCCTTGAAGCGGCCGGGGATGGAGTTGAACATCTCGTGGATGATACCCAGCACGGTGTAGCACTCCAGCTCTGTGTCCACGATGATGCGCATGGCGTAGAAATCGTAGATCTCGTCGAAGGACTTGTTCTGCTTGAACATCTTGCGGTAGATGGAATAGGCGGTCTTGATACGCCCCTCCAGATGGAACTTGATACCGTTCTCGGTCAGCTTCCCCGACACGGTGCTGCGGATGCTCTCAATGAACCCGAGGCTCATGCCGTACTTGCGCTCGATCTCGTCCCGCACCTCCAGATAGCCGATGGGATCCAGATACTGCATACCCAGATTCTCCAGCTCCTGCTTGATCTTCTGCATACCCAAGCGATGTGCCAGGGGGGCGTAGACCTGCATGATCTCCAGAGCGGTGATGCGACGCTTGTTGTCGGGCTTGGCATCCAGGGTACGCATATTATGGAGGCGGTCACAGAGCTTGATGAAGATGACGCGGACATCCTTGGACATGGCCAGAAGCATCTTGCGGAGGGTCTCAATATGAGCCTCCTCCTTATCGTCGATCTGTAAAGCCACGATCTTGGTCAAGCCCTCCACCAAAAGGGCCACGTCAGAGCCGAAGCGCTTGGCGATCTCCTGGCAATTGGTCTTCTCTCCGCAGTCCTCCACCGTATCGTGGAGCAGGGCGGCGCAGATGGAGTCGGTATCCAGCTCCAGTCCCGCCACGATCTCAGCCACGGCGATGGGGTGGGTGATGTAGGCATCACCGCTCTTGCGGAACTGCCCCTCGTGGAGCTTCGCCGCATAGTCAAAGGCGGCTTGGATCTTCTCCAAGTCATACCGCTTACCCGTGGCGCGGAGTATTTCAAGTAGCCTGTCAATGCTGACAGCGGGTGTTTGTTCCATATGGGTTCCTTTCACGGAGAGGTCTCCGAGGCGTGGTCGAAAAGATTCAGACGTTCCCCTCGGTCAGTTGGTCTCGCAGATGGCACATAAGGGGGGAGGCGTCGATGGAGGTTTTGGGCGCATCAAAATTCACCTCAAAGGCCAGATAGCCGTCGGTGGGATCCTCCACGCGGCAAACCCCCATTTCGGTGAGAATGCGGAGGATCAGGTGGAGCTTGATGCGGTTGACGGAGGTATTGGATAGGCGGTTAACCCGCTCCAGAAGGCTTCGCTCGCTGACCGTCGCATTGCCCTGACGGGCATCGTCTCGAAGAACGGTAAACACCGCCGCGATCTCCTCACGGTCGGGCACGAGCTGCTCGAAGGGAGCGATGGCAGCGCCCTCCAGCACCTGCGAAAGTCGCTCGTCCTCCCTGCGGCGATCCTGCTCCAGCCGCTGGGAAGGACGGATATCCTGCAGGATGAGCTGGAGACTTTTTACGCCCTGATAATCGTTTATGTTGAGGTGGAACAGAAGGTCCACCGCGTCCCCTGCCACGGCAGGGAGCTTGGAGGGGGCGGTTCCGAATCGAATGGCCTGAAGCATCTGGTCGTCCTTGTACACCGTCAGCTTGGTGTGGCGGCCGCCGCCCAGGGGAATCACACGGTGGATGACGGCATCCCTCAGAATGAGGTTGGGGGTGGGATTCCCTACGCCGAAGGGCTCCAGCCGCTCCAGCTCCTCGGCCTGCTCCATGGTCAGCTCGTCGGCCTCGCACACACAGTCCGCCTCGTAGCGGACGACGGTCATGTCCTCGGTAAGGATGCTTGCGGCATACTCGTTGATGCGACTGCGAAAGGCGGGAATATCCTTGCGGCGGACGGTCAGGCCTGCGGCCAGCTCATGACCGCCGAAGCGAACCAGCAAATCTCGGCTATCGGCCAAGGCCTCCACCAGATTCAGTCCCTTGATGCTTCGCCCCGAGCCCTTGCCCAGATCATCCTCTCCCTCTTCTCCGTCCACAGCTCCCTCAAATGAGATGAGGATGGAGGGCAGACCGTATTTTTCAGTGATACGGGAGGCCACGATACCCACCACGCCCTGCATCCAGCCGCTGTCCTCCAGCACAATGACAGAGGGGGGCGCTTCCCCCTTTGCCTGCGCATCGGCCAGCATCCCGTCGATCATGGCGTAGGCCTGCTCGGCGATGGCGTTCTCCTCAGCCTGTCGGTGGGTGTTGATGGCGCACAGCTCGGCGGCCATCTCCTCGGCGTGCTCGGCCGTCTCGGCCAAAAGCAGATCCACCGCCATCATGGCGTGGGCAATACGACCTGCGGCGTTGATACGGGGGGCGATACCAAAGCCCACCAGCCCCGAATTGACCTTACGGCGGGGCTTTTTGCCACCGGTAGCGGCAGACTGGCTGCTTCCGCCCCCCGAAATGGCGTCCAAAAGAGCGGAAAGTCCGGGGCGCTGAGTATGCTCCAGCATGGAAAGACCCCGCGCCACGATATAGCGGTTCTCGTCGGTAAGAGGCATGACGTCGGCCACGGTGCCAATGGCCACCAGGTCGATCAAGCGGGAGCCGACCTGCTCCAGAGCGTCAGCGGGTGAAAGTCCCAGTCGGACTGCCTCGCAGGCGCAGATGAGCTTAAACACCACACCCACGCCGGCCAGCTCCTTGAAGGGATAGGGGCAATCGGGGCGGTGGGGATTGACCACGGCGGTGCAAACAGGCAGCTCCGCATGGCATTCGTGATGATCGGTGACCACGGTATCCACCCCCAGAGCGGCGGCGTGGGCAATCTCGGTATGGGCGGTGATGCCCGTATCCACCGTGATGATGAGGCTGACCCCATCGGCGGCCAGCTGATCCACGGCGGCTACCGACATACCGTAGCCCTCTCCCAGTCGGTTGGGGATGTAGCAGGTGACATCGGCTCCCAGACCCGTCAGGTACAGGTACAGAGAGGTCACCGAGGTAACGCCGTCCACGTCGTAGTCTCCGTAGATGGCGATGGATTCGTGATTCTCCACGGCGTCCAGCACCCGTCTGACGGCGTGGGGCATGTCAGCCATGAGCATAGGGTCATTCCAGACCCGCTCGTCGTTGCCGAAAAAGATCTCGGCGGAGGCGGGATCGGAATAGCCTCGGCTGCAAAGGAGGCGGGCGGTCAAGGGAGTGATCCCCAAGGCCTTTGCGAGGGCCTCCGCCGTCTGATTCTGTATGGGATTGTTCCATCCTGCGGGGAGACTCCATATGCGCTCCCGAGCATGGAACTGCGTTGCTTCCGTATCTTTCAAAACAAATTCCTTTCTCCTCGACGTCCCCTTTGCGGACGTCGCCTCTCCCCTACGGAGAGGTTATCATACCGCCGATACTCGTTCTCCGATCGGCGGAGCGTACTTCAGTAAAATCAAATGGGTCAACAAAATGTCACGCCCGAGGGGCGTAGACCGAGAGAATGGCCTCGGCCACTCGGATACCGTCCACGGCGGCGGAGGTAATGCCCCCTGCGTAGCCAGCTCCCTCTCCGCAGGGATAAATGCCCGGGTTACCCACGGCGCACAGATCCTCCCCGCGCAGAATACGGACGGGGGCGGAGGTACGGGTCTCGGCGGCAGACAGGACTGCCTCGGGCATGGCGTAGCCCTTTACCTTGCGGTCAAAGGAGCGCAGTCCGTAGCGCAGGGACTGACAAATACAGTCGGGCAGGGTGGCGCTGACGGGGGCGAGGCGGTAACGCTCCCCTCCCATGTAGGAGGGTCTCACTCGAGTAGGCTCACGGATAGCGCGATCCCCCTCCAAAAAATCCCCCACGGTCTGAACGGGGACGCTGTAATCCGAGCCTCCCGCCAGAAAGGCGGCTCGCTCGATGCGGCGCTGGTAGGCGATAGCCCCCAGCACGAGGCTTCCCTCCACGGGCTCGTAGTCGGTGGTGCGCACCGACACCGCAATGGCGGCGTTGGAGTTTTCCCCGTTGCGGGCACGGTGGCTCATGCCGTTGACCACCACGGTCTCCTCCTCAGAGGCGGCGGCCACCACCTCTCCACCGGGACACATGCAAAAGGTGTAGACCCCTCGCTCCCCCTTGGTGTCGGACAGATGGTACTCAGCGGCGCCCAGGTCGGGATGTCCCGCCATAGAGCCGTAGAGCATGACATCCATATCGCTGCGCAGATGCTCAATACGCACTCCCACCGAAATAGGCTTAGGCTCCAGCATCATATTCTTTTCCAGCAGCATTTTGTAGGTGTCTCTGGCGCTGTGACCGGGAGCTAACACGATGATCCCGCAGGGGATGTCCCCCTTGGAGGTCTTGGCGGTAAACGTCCCGTCGGGGTGGCGTTCAAACCCATCCAGACGGCAACGGTAGACGACCTCTCCCCCAGAAGCGGAGATGGCGTCCAGCATATTCTGCACCACGGTACGGAGGACGTCCGTACCCACGTGGGGCTTGGCTTGCAGGGTAATATCCTGGGGAGCGCCCATGTCCCGCAGGGTCTCCAGCACCAAAGCGCATCGGGCGTCGTTGATGCGGGTCAAGAGCTTTCCGTCGGAAAAGGTACCTGCGCCGCCCGCTCCGAACTGGATATTGGACTCGGTATCCAGCCGTCCCCGGGTATAGAACCCTTCCACGGCCTTCACCCGATCCGCCACACAGTCACCCCGCTCAATGAGGATGGGGGCGTAGCCCTCCCTCGCCAACAGGTAGGCGCAGAAGAGACCCGCCGGTCCCATACCCACCACCAGGGGGCGGGCGGACAGGGGTTTATTCCCATGGGTCAGCGTCAGGGCTGCAGGACGGTAGGGCTTCAGTCCTACAGCGACCAGCTTTTCCTCGGAGAAGGAATATCCCTCGGGAAGGGTTGCCAGCACGGTATAGACCAAGCGGATCTCCTCCCGCTTACGGGCATCCACCGACTTCTTGTACAGACGAAGGGTGGTGCCTCTGTGGAAAAGTCCGCTCTTCTTCAGCTTCTGCGAAGCTCTGCTCAGCACGTCGGCCTCGGATGCCCCCACGGGCACCGATACGCCCTCGATCAAGGCCTCGCGACAAATTCCTCCGCTCATACGTCGGCAGAGTGCGTCTCGGTCTCCTCGATGGGGACGGTGGTATCCACGGCGGGAGGCTCAGTCTCCTCGGCCTCGGGGCGGTTATGCCCCGTTACGTAGCTCCAGACCACGATGGAGAGCAGGAGACAGACCACAAAGGGGAGGATAAAAATATCAATACGGGAGGGGCGCAGCTCGGTCTTATACTTCTTGCCGGGCTTGCGGTACAGTTTCAGATGTGCCATATGAATCGTCCTTTCTGGAATATCCGGCGATCAGGCCTCGGGGGAGGCATCGCCGTCCTCTGCTCCCGTCTCACACAGGTCGGAAGGGGTCAGGGTGATAGAGGGCATTCCCGCGCTCTCTGCGGAGGGAGCCTCAGAAACGATGACGGCCTCGTCGTTGCCATCGGCGGCGATCGCATCCTCTGCGCTCTCGAAGGCGCTTACGGCCTCTGCGCTCTCGGCGACTGCCAGCTTCTTCTTCACACCCTTGTTATAGTTCTTCTCGAAGCGCTCCAGCTCCATGCTCTGCTTCTCTCGCTCCTTGCTGATACGCTCTCGATCCTCGGCATCCAGATTGAATCCCCACTTGAAGCACACCTGGACACGGTTCTCCTTGCGACCCTTGGTATTCTTGACCTCCAGACCGATGAGCATATTGTGCAGGGCACGGCGCAGGCTCCTCTCCACACGCTGACGAACCTCGGGGTTGCGAAGCTCCTCGCCATTCTGGTTGAAGTCACGCTCGATGTTACCGTGATTGGCAATGGAGATCTTGTGGGTCTCCTCAGACACCACCACCACCACGCAGTCGGTCACGTCGGTGATCCCCACGGCGGCGCGGTGACGGGTACCCAGACCGTCCACCACCTCTCCGTTCTTGCGAAGGGGGAGCTTACAGCCCGCCATGACAATGCGATTGTTGCGAACCACCACGGCGCCGTCGTGGAAGAGGGTACGGTCACGGAACATACCGCACAGGACACCTCGATCCACCTCCATATCCAGAGAGTAGCCCTTGTCGATATACTCATCCACGTTCTGGAACAGCTCCAGCACGATGATGGCGCCGTCCTTTTCGGTCTGGGCGATCTGGCAGGCGGCGTCCGCTACCACGTGGATGGTGTTTTCCATCTCGGCCATATGGGGATTCTGCTTTCTGCGGTGCATCATCACAAAGGTACCGATACGAGCCAGCGTATCCCGCAGCTCGGGCTGGTAGATGACCGCCAAGAGGATCACGGTATACGGTGTAATGGCAGACATGATGGAGTGGAGTCCCGACATGCCCAACTGCTCGGTCAGAACCGAGAGGCCGAGAATGGCCAAAAGGCCGCCGCCCATGCGGGCAGCCACACGCCCGCGGAACAGCATGTACACGAAGTAGAACAGCACGGTCATCAGCAGCCAATCCAGAACGTCTATGACGCGGAGGGTCTCCCAAGGATACACCACGTACCGCTCAATAAAGCCTCGGAGATTCATTGTCGTTTCGGTCATCACACTACCGCCTCTCTTATCGGGCGCCCCAAAATTCCCCACAGATAGCACTGCGGCAAATTCTCAACGCGCCTTTTACTTAAACATATTATTATACACCTGTACCCATTATAAAGGGTATCGTTAATTATATCATAACCATTTACCCTTTGCAATACCTTTTTCAAAATGGCTTCAAAAAATTTATACAATGTTTACAATCGTTCCCCCGAAAAAGAGGATTTTCACGCCAAAAGGACCGCCCGAGCGGGCGGCCCTTCGCATCATTCTCCCTCCACCAGCTCCCCTACCGTGACGAAGTGAAACCCTCGCTCCAGGAGAGCGGGGATCACCAGACGCAGGGCGGCGGGTGTGGGACTGTCATAGCCGATGAAATCGTGCATGAGGATGATGTCTCCCGCCTGCACCGTTTCCAGAATGTGGCGGGAGATGGTATCGGGAGAGGTGTGGGCCCAGTCTCGGGTGTCCACGTCCCACAGGATCACCCGATAGTCCAGCTCCCCGATGACCTTCCGCATACTCTCGCTCATCTGTCCCTCGGGAGGGCGGATGAAGCGGACGGTGGCGTCGGACACCCTGTTTATGGCCTCCTCACAGGAAAAGATCTCGCACCGAAGCTCCTCCTCCCCCAGTCGGTCAAACTTGCGGTGGGAGAAGGTATGGTTACCGATCTCATGTCCCGCCTCGGCCACGGCTCTGGCGGCGGCGGGATAGTAGCCGACGTTCTCCCCCACCATGAAAAAGGTGGCCTTGATCCCGTACTCCTCCAGGATGGATAGGATCAGGGGTGTCAGCCGAGGATGAGGGCCGTCGTCAAAGGAAAGAGCGATCTCCATGCGGTCATTGGGACGGCTATGGTAGATCATTTCCTCCCGTGGATTCACACCCTCTCCCTCCCCTTCCCCGCCCTCCGTGGAGGGCGTTTTCTCGGCAGGATCTGCGGTGGAATCGGGGTGGGATTTCCCCCCCGATTCGGCCATGGAGGATGACTCTCCCTCATCCCACGGGCAGGGTCTCCATACGGCGGGATCGGAAGAAATCGCGGCGAAAAATCCCCCCTCCGTCCCCTCCTCCTCGGGGGTGGCAGACTCGCCGATCTGATTCTCCCGCCACCCGTGTCCTAGCCCGTCATCCGCCCTTGTGCGGACGGCCAACCAGGCGGAAAGGGCCATCAGTCCAAAAACAGTCACCACCGCAACGACCCAAGCGATCCGTCTCTGACGGCATTCTGAAAAACCATTGCGGCCATTAGTCTTTTCTCCTTCTCCGGACATCATGCTCCATCACCTCCCGTCAGTTCATCGAGGGTGCCGAAGCGGTATCCCCGAGCCTTGATCTCCCGCAAAATTTCCGGAAGAATATCCGCATTGGTGGCAGACGTAGGATGCAAAAGCATCACCTCTCCGTTGTGGAGATTGTCCAGAATTTTCGCCTTGGCATAGGCGGCATCGGGCTGACGGGAATTGTCCCAATCAGCGTAGGCAAAGCTCCAAAAGACCGTTCTGTACCCCACCTCGCAGGCCTCCCTCAGCATGGCCTCGTCGAAGCACCCCTCGGGCGGGCGAAAATACTTGGACACCTCTACTCCCGCCTGTTCACGGCAGGCGATCTCCAGCCTCGTAAGCTCGGCGGTCAGCGCCCCTGCGGGGGCGCCGCAGAGGTTTTTGTGGGTGTAGGTGTGGTTGCAGACCAGATGTCCCTCATTTGCCATACGCCTTACCAGCTCCGGATGACTGTCGGGAAGATTCCCCAAAATAAAGAACGCCCCCGTCGCTCCCTCGGCCTTAAGGGCATCCAAAACCCTCGCCACGTTGCCGTTCTCATAACCCGCATCAAAGGTAAGATACACCACCTTGTCCGAGGCGTCGGGAGAGGTGTGACAATGGTCGATATAGTAGCCGCCCCACTCCTCCACCCTGCGAAGAGGCGGGTCTGCCAAGGGCTGGGTGTGATTTTGGGCGCGAGTACAGTACCAGCCCGTCCCCAATGCGCCCGTGGGGGTGATGGCCGCTGCCGTCAGGATCAGAAATGCGAACAAAAATACGGCGAGGCATTGGGCTGCTTTTTTTTGAACAGAATACAGCATGGCGGTTGGATCTCCTTTCCGTTGCAACGTCATGTTGCGGTTAGTTTACCCCGTCCGAGATTCTCTACCCCATGAAAAAGACGGAGGCTCGGCCAATTTTCACCTAAGCCTGCTTTTTTCGGTAAATAATCTGTAAATTTTCCTTTTTTGTTCAAAGCTCTGTCACATGTCCCCGATATAATAAAATAATAAATACAGGTACTATTTACCGTTGCAGCTAACACAAGCGCCGACGGCTCTCGCCACGGAGAAAGGAGGCAGCATGGCTAACACCTTCAAGCGCACGGAAAAAAAGACCACCCTGCCCTCCTCCATGGTAGATGAGCTGAAGGCTCGCATTGCCCCCTACGTAGTCAGCGACCCCCACAACGTGGACGGGAAGCCCTACATGATCTGCAATCTCTACTACGACGGACTGGACGATCACGTTATCCGAGAATCGGTCCAGCTCCCGAAATACAAGGAGAAGCTGAGACTGCGTTGCTACGGTACGCCCACCGAGAACAGCAAGGTGTTCCTTGAACTAAAGAAAAAGCAAGACGGTATGGGTACAAAACGGCGCGCCAAGCTCCGCTACGGGGATCTCAGGAACTACTTGGACACGGGCATCCATCCCAAGGAACTTTCCTATGTGGATGAACAGGTTCTACGGGAGATCGACTACTACCGCTCCCATGAAAAGGTAGAGCCCCGCGTCTACGTCAGTTACCTGCGAAACGCCTACTACGGCAAGGAGGATCCCTCCTTCCGTCTCACCCTGGACAGCGACATCCTGACCCGTCGCTTTGATCTGGATCTGTCTCTGGGTCGGTACGGCACGCCCATCCTAACCGAGGGTACCACCCTTTTGGAGGTCAAATTCTCAGGGGCAGTTCCCTTCTGGTTCTGCCGTATCATGAGCGATCTTGGCCTGTCATTCCACACCTTTTCCAAGGTAGGTACCGATTTCAAGCTCTACACCTACGGGCGCGCCTGCGCCGAGCATCCCGACGAGCCCCATCATTTGAGACTGATTCACTAACATATCGGAGGAACCCTTCATGAATTACATATTGGAATCCATCAACATCACCGTGATCACGCTGGGAAGGGCACTGACTGTTATGGGCTGCGCCCTGGGTCTGGCCGTTGCCATCATGCTGGTGTACATGTTCACCCACCGCCGTACCGGCTTCCGCCCTTCCATGCTCTTCACCATGATGCTGCTGGGCCCCATCGTCTCCATCATCGTCATCTGTATCGGAAGCAACATCGCCCGCGCCATATCCATCGGCGGCGGTCTGGCTCTGATTCGCTTCCGTAACACCGTAGAGGATCCCAAGGATATCGTTTATTTCTATCTCTCCATTGCGGCGGGCATTGCTTGCGGCGTTGGCTTCATCGGCTTCGGCACCGTCGCCGTGGGTATGATCCTTCTGGTCATCATTCTTCTATCCATCATCGGCATTGACCGCTTCGGCGGCACGGGCAAGAGACTTCGCATCCTGATCCCCGAGTCTCTGGACTACGACGGCGTTTTCGAGCCCGTACTGGAAAAATACTGCCGTTATTCCCATTTGAGCCGCATCAAGACCCAGGACTACGGCACCCTTCTGGAGCTGGACTACCGCATCGTGATGAAAAACAGAAAACAGGAAAAGGCCTTCATTGACGAGCTGCGCCAGCGCAACGGAAACCTGAATATCTCTCTGGTACAGAGCGGCCAGGAATCCCTGTAAGCCTATTGATACATAACCGAAAACCACTCCGCTCGGGGTGGTTTTCTATTGGCAAAACCCGCAAACAAACTGCGATTTGTCAGGGAGTTCCCCGTTCCCCTAAATAGGGGTGAAGGGGGCGAAGCCCCCTTCACAGAACCGGAAGGCCTGGGGTGCCGGGGGCAGCCCGAGCGCCCTGGCGCGTGCGGTAGCACAAGACGATTTGCAATCGAAAAACCCTTTGGGGATAATATGAAATCCGTTACATCTCGAAAATTTTCTTGCACCTTCCGGTGCGCGTCAGGGCGTTTTTCCGACAAGCCGCACCACGGCAAATGATGGCCGTAAGGGCTACATTTGCAGGCCGCAACTATCTCTGTTGGATTATGGGTAATGTTGGTGTTGCGGCTGACGCCCCCGACACCCCAGGCCCCCTACTTTTTCTTTGCGGGGGCTTTGCCCCCGCACCCCGTCATAGCGGAAACCCAACTCCCCCACAAACCCAAATTTGAATTTTCATTTCCCCTCATAGTATGCCTCCCCTTGGCAAAAGCCAAACATATCCCAAAGCCCAAAAAGCCCCGACCGTGACGGTCGGGGCTTTCCTTTTTTTGTTACATAGAACCCACGGTTCTGGGATACATCAGGGTGTCGCGGATATTCTGCACGCCCGTGATGTACATGAGCATACGCTCAAAGCCGAGACCGAAACCGGAGTGAGGAACGGAACCGTACTTACGGGTATCCAGATAGGCCTCGTAGGACTCCAGGGGCATGTTGCGGGCGGTCATGGCGGCTACCAGCTTATCGTAGTCGGCCTCGCGCTCGGAGCAACCGATGATCTCGCCGATGCCGGGCACCAAGAGGTCGGTGGCGGCTACGGTCTTGCCGTCGGGATTCTGCTTCATGTAGAAGGACTTGATGGCGGCAGGATAGTTGACCACGAACACGGGACGGCCGAAATGCTCGTCGGTGAGGTACTTCTCATGCTCGGTCTGCAGGTCACAGCCCCACTCCACGGGGTACTTGAAGTCCTTGCCGGCTGCAGCGGCTTCCTTGAGAATCTCAATGGCATCGGTGTAGTCCAGTTTGACGAAGTCGTTCGACAGCATCTTCTGCAGCTTCTCGATCACGCCCTTCTCTACCCACTGGTTGAAGAAATCCATCTCCTCGGGGCAATTGTCCATAACGTCCTTGACAATGAACTTGATGAAGTCCTCAGCGATCTCGATGATGTCGTGGATGTCGCAGAAGCAGACCTCGGGCTCCACGTGCCAGAACTCGGCCACGTGACGGGTGGTGTTGGAATTCTCGGCACGGAAGGTGGGGCCGAAGGTGTAGATACGACCCAGACCCATGGCGGCCATCTCACCCTCCAGCTGAGCAGACACGGTCAGGCCCGCCTTGCGACCGAAGAAGTCCTCGGCGTAGTAGGCGGCCTCGTCCTCGGCGGTGGCATTCCAGGGCAGCGTGGTCACACGGAACATCTCGCCCGCTCCCTCGCAGTCCGAGCCGGTAATGATGGGGGGATGGACGTAGCGGTAGCCGTTGGCGTGGAAGTACTTATGGATGGACTGAGCCAGCTGATCCCGGACGGCAAAGACTGCCTCGAAGTAGCGGGCGCGGACACGCAGGTGAGGAATGGTACGCAGGTACTCCAGCGTATGGCGCTTCTTCTGGAGAGGATAGTCGGCGGGGCACTTACCCAGAATGGTCAGAGTCTCCACGTTCATCTCCACGCCGTTGCGCTCGGAGGCAATCAGGGTACCCGTAGCGGTGAGGGATGCGCCCACCATCATGGCCTCACGAACGTCTGCCTCGGAGATACCCTCGGAGCCCACGGTATTCTTATCAATAACCAGCTGGAGATTGCGGAAGCAGGAGCCGTCGTTGACCTCCATGAAGGAGACGTTCTTGGAATCTCTTGCGGTACGAACCCAACCGCAGATCACCACCGAGGTGCCCACGTAAGCGTCGGGCTCGGCGAACAGCTTTTTGATGTCGGTATGTTTCATGGTATGTTGCTCCAATCTTGGAATTTACAAATCGTTACCGCTTATTATAGCACAAATTGCGTGAGTTTACAAGAGGTTTTGAAAGATTTCTGGAAAAAGTGTTACGGAATACGGGAGAGTCTGGCCGTTTACGCCATCGAAGCACGTTCTCCCCGATCGTTACCGAAGCAGGAATACACCCTTCCCCGCCGTCCGCATAGACCGTTTTTCCCCGTAAATTCTACATTAAGATGCATCCTTTTTCCCCCATTTTCAGGATTGAGACACATTGCACAAATTTCATGTTCTCTTTTCGTGCAAACTGCTTTTTGGATAGGGGTTGACAAATGCCTCATTTTGTATTATAATGAGGCATAGTTTTTACCACACTAAAGTGATAAAGGAGGCCGCCGAAACCCTCGGCTACGACCGCTATGAAACCTCTTCACAACTCCGACGTGGACGCCCTCTTCGACACCATATTGTCGCTGAAAACCAGAGAGGAGTGCTACGCCTTTTTCGAGGATGCCTGCACCATCAAGGAGATCCTGGACATCTCCCAGCGCCTCAAGGCCGCCCGTATGCTCTCGGCAGGGGCAAACTATGCCGACATCAGCCGCGAGACGGGCATGAGCACCGCCACCATCAGCCGTGTCTCCAAGTGCTTGGACTACGGCGCGGGTGGATACCGTCTCGTGATAGATAGAAATGCAAAACGCAAAATGCAAAATGCAAAATCAGAGAGCGAGGCGTAAATACGCATGAATGCAATATACGACAAGAGTTTTCTTTTTGCAATCAGGATCGTAAAGCTGTACCGGTTTCTGTCCGAATCCAAAAAGGAATTCGTTCTGTCCAAGCAACTTCTGCGTAGCGGCACCAGCATAGGAGCCAACGTGGCCGAAGCCGAAAGGGCACAATCCTCCGCGGATTTCTTCGCCAAAATGAATATTGCACTAAAAGAAGCTAACGAAGCAAAATACTGGTTGCGATTGCTCCATGCAACGGATTATCTCACCGACCGACAATTCATCAGTCTTGAAACAGACGCCAAAGAGCTTACCGCTCTCCTTGTAGCCATTTGCAAGAAAAACCCCGCAAACCACAAATAATCATCAAACAATCCCGGGGGAATCGCTGTCCCTCGCCCCCTGAAACACATACCATGAAACAGGCTTTCGCCATGGCGAAAGGCTTCATTCATTTTGCATTTTGCATTTTGC